>CAYSJF010000016.1:0-25276 GCA_964431265.1 uncultured Alistipes sp.
CCTTGATAATGAGGATTTCGGAGTGGAAGTTCACAAACCTCTCTCTCCGCCAAGAACAGCAATGTCGACAAACTGCAAACGAATGTTTGCAGTTTTTTTGTTTTCGGGCAAAGCGCGGATTCATACGCAGCTGCAGTCCGGAAACGAAAATTTTTAGGACACCCGGCTTATCGACATTTCTGTTCTTTGCAGGGTCATCTGCTACAGCACGGGGATCCGCCCGAGCAACGAGAGGATATTTCCGCAATCTTTCTTTCCGCAAAAAGACATGCTGCGCTCCGATTACGAGGGCTGCGGCGGGAAATCATCTACCGCAAAAACGGGGCGAAAGACCCGCCGCTTTATAGTGGAACGTCTATTTTCGCTGCCTGAAGTCGAATACCGCGTCGATGCGGAGGCCTTCGTCGCCTTTCTTGATGCGGATGTTGCCCGGCTGGCTGGCGGGGCCTTGCTGTTCGATAGGTTTGAACGACCGGATGGCCGGAATATCGAGCAGAAGGGATATGTCGCCCTCGGGGAACGCCGGCATCGTGTCGCCCGGGCCGCCCTCGGGTTCGCGCGGCGTGAAGAGCCGCAGATAGAGACCGTCGCTCAAGGCATGGATGCTCCAGGGGGTCGTGTCGCTTTCGAGAGTCGCCCAATAGAGACCCGCGTGGTAGCCCTTGAATTCGGGATAGACCAGATCGTCGTAGCTCTCGCCCGTCACGGTGTCGTTGTAAGCCTTGTGCCAGATGCCGTGACGGGTGCCCTCGATCCGATTCTTCCACACCCGATAGGGGCCGCGGCCCAGCCACCGCATCCCGGTGCAATGCGCTTCGGGATAGAAGAAGCTCAACCCCAGATTGTAGACCTCGGTGTCGGTGAACGCATCGTCGAACCCGCCGCCGCCCGAAGCGCGGTTGAGCAGCAGCGCTTTCATCTCCAGCAGGCCGTCGGGCCTCAACCGCCACACGATCGAGTCGACGCCGCCCCGGTAGCGCGCGCAGAACACGGCACCCCCGGGTGTGTCGCGCACCTCGCTGCGGGCGGGTTCGTAGTGCATCTTCATCCCCACGGCCACCGGCCCGGCAAAGGGCACTTCGCGGCCGCTGGCCCGCACCCCGCAGAGCATGCCCGTCGCGGCATCGAAAGTCGCCTGCACATCGCGGCTGCGCAAACGGATCGTCCCGGAGTCAAGAAGCGCTTCGGTCGGCGCTGCAGCCGGCGCTTCGCCCGCATGACGCGCGAAATAGTCCTTGGCGAACCGGATCGGGAAGCTCCATGTGCAGACGCTCCGCCCGTCGGGGCCGAATGCCTCCAGCTCCAGCACATCGCCCTCGCGGAAATCGGCCGGCAGGGCGATCCGGGCCGCACGGGTTTCGCCCGGCGCCGCATCGGGCAGCGCCACCTCGCCCGACGCGATCGTCCGCTCGTCGGCCTCCTCCAGCGGCGAGGGACACGTGCGCACGGCATAGGTCATGCGGCATTGCGCCAGCGAAACGAACGTATATTCGTTGGCGACCATGAACGTGCCGTCGAACCGCTCGGTGATCGCGAAAGGCTTGATCCGCAGCGGCGACCATTGCGCACGTATAGCATAGAAACTCCCCTCCTTTTCGCGCCGCGGCCCCACCACGCCGTCGGGAGCGTTGGAGCCGTCGGAGTCGAGCGCACCCCCGCGGTCGCTGCGGCTCGGCGCTTCGTCCGCAAAGGCCCAGATGAAGCCGCCGGCGAAAAACGGCGACGTCGACCACCGATCCCAGAAGTCGCGCAGCCCCGCGCCGCCGCCCTGGTCGTACATGGCGTGCATGAACTCCGTGGGCATGAAGACCTTATAGCCGTTCGTGAAGCGACCCACGCCCGTCAGATAAGCCGGATAGTGATGGGTGTCGATCCCGTCGAAATCGGCCCAGGGGTGGATGACGTGACGACGCTGCAGCTTGTCGTGCCGTGCGAAAAGGGGGTCGAGTTTCCGGTTCCAGCCCCCCTCGTTGCCGTTGCTCCACAGCACGATGCAGGGATGGTTGGCGTCGCGCCGGATCATCTCGCCGAGGAGTTTTTCTCCGGTCGGCGTGTCGTAGGCGTCGTGCCAGCCCGCCAGCTCGTCGATATAGACCAGCCCCAGCGAATCGCACATGTCCAGAAAATGTTCGTCGGGCGGATAGTGCGACCGCACGGCGTTCATGTTCATCGCACGGATCAGCTCCGCATCCTCCCGGCTCTGCGCCGCGCTCGTCGCCCGGCCGCCCTCGACCGAAAAGGAGTGGCGGTTGATCCCTTTCATCACCAGCTTGCGGCCGTTGAGATAGATGCCGTCCTGCGGCACGAACTCCACCGTGCGGAAGCCCACGCGTGTTTCGCGCTGCTGGATCGTGCGGCCCGCGGGATCGAGCAGTTCGAGCCGCGCCACATAGAGATTGGGCGTCTCGGTCGACCAGGGGAGGATATCGGCCCAACGGCTTTCGAGCAGCGTCTCACCGCTTTCGGCCGGAAGCGTCATGTCCATAGTGCACTCTCTCGGCCGCACCGGCACGGTGACGGCCGCTTCGCCGGTCGTCGTCATCCGGGGCGTATCGTCGGTCAGGCTCCGGAGCGAGAGTCGGAGCGCATGGCCGGCGACGGGGCCTTCGGTCGCCACCGCCGCCCGCAGGCGACCGTCGTGCGAAGCGTCGAGCAGCCACTGCCGCATGTGCGTCTCGGGCACCGCCTCCAACCACACCGGCCGATAGATGCCGCCATAGAGCCACCAGTCGGCCTTGCGCTCGGCGGCATTGACGCTCTTGTTCGCCGAATGTTTGGCCACGCGCACCTCCAGAAGGTTGCGCCGCCCGAAGCGCAGCAGCGGCGTGATGTCGTAGCCGAAGCGGTAGAAGCCGCCCCGATGCGCCTCGCCGGCCGAACGGCCGTTGACGAAAACCTCCGCATCGGTCAGCACGCCGTCGAAAAAGAGGTTCACCCGCTGTCCCCGCCAGGCGGCCGGGATATCGAAACTGCGCCGATAAATCCCCTGCTCGTCGCTCGGATGCGCCCCCTCGACCGTATACCACCGGCCATAGGTGTAGTCGCCGAAGCCCTGCAGCTCCCAGCAGCCGGGCACGGCGATCTTGTGCCATGCGCCGCTCCGGTGCCCCGCCGAACAACGGAAATCCCACATCACGGCATCGTCCGTGCCCCGGCCCGACAGATAGACCCGCTCGGGATGAGCGACCTGGGCGAAGACACCGACCGACAGAACAAGCAGCGGAAAAAGGAATACGATGCGGCGCATATACTGTTTTTTTATTGCAATTTGTACACTTCGGTTCCCGCCAGCAGGAAACATCCCGTGCCGTAGTCCTCGAAATCGGGCACCGAATCATAGGCTACGGGCTGCCCGTCCTTGGGTTCCTTGCCCGTGCCCTGCACATAGCCCAAAAAGCCGTCGGGATGCACGGCTTCGGCGACCAGCGCGTTCCAGGCTTTGACGACCACGGGCAGATACTCCTTGCGATCCAATATGCCGTTGCCGATGCCCCATGCCATGCCGTAGACGAACAGCGCCGTGCCGCTGGTCTCCTTGCCGCCGTAGTTCGAGGCGTCGTGGAGGCTCACGTTCCAGAATCCGTCTTCGCGCTGGCAGGCTTTCAGCGCCTTGCACATGGCTTTCAGATCGGCGACATAGGCCGCACGGTGCGGGTCGTCGGCAGGAATGTCCTGCAGCACGCGCACCAGCGCCGCCACGACCCAGCCGTTGCCGCGCGACCAGTAGCAGTTGCGGCCGTTGGGTTCCTTGTAGGGCGGCACGAAATCCTTGTCGCGCCACCACAGCCCCTCCTTGGGGTTGTAGAGTCCGCCGGCCAGCGTGTTGCGGCTCCAGGCATACATCTCCCACGCCTTGTCGAAATAGCGCCGGTCGCCTTTCACGCGGCCCAGCTTGGTGAGCACGGGCATCCCCATCTGGATGGCGTCGATCCACGTCCAGTCGTCGACCTGCGGGGTGTTCAGAAGCATGTTCATCGTCGCCAGCGTCTTGGTCAGGCGGTGCGGCTCGGGACACAGCTCGTAGAGGTCGATGTAGGTCTGCGCGCAGCAGTAGTTGTCGGCATTGCGCGTCGCGGTGTCGTCGCGGCGCATGCCCCATTTGTGGAAGTCGGCCCAGCGGCAGGCATAGTCGTAGTAGCGGTTGTCGGGATGGATCGCATGGAGGGCCATCAACCCCTCGTAGTAGACCGCCCGCGTCCAGATGTTCGACTCGTAGACCTTCTTGCGCGCATAGTAAGGGATGACGGCCGTGGGGTCGGCATGCTTCTTCATGAAGTAGTCGTTCACGCGCACCAAGGTCTTGAGCGTTTCCCGGCGCGCGGGAAGCTCCTGGGCTGCGACGCCCGAAGCGATGGGAAGCAGCGCTGCCAGGAGCAGCGCGACAAGCAGTTTTTTCATGGTTATCTAACGGTTTTCGTTCGTTTCGGACAGAGTTTCACGGCGCCGTTCAGCCCCGAGGGTTCCACCGGCCACGCCGAGGTGTCGAGCGGCCGGTTGAGCGCGCTGACGATGTTGGCGTCCTTGAAGATGCGCCACTCCGCGCCGCGCCGGTCGAGGTCGGCGATGAGGTTGGCCGGAAGGTTGGTGACTTCGATTTCGACGAGGTTGTCGCCCGCCGCGATCCACGGCGTCACATCGATCTCGAACGGCACCGACCACGCGATGCCGGCCTCGCAGCCGTTGACCCGCACGCGGGCCGATTCGCGCACGTCGCCCAGATCGAGCACCCAGCCGTCGGCCGCCGCGGGATCGGGCACGGCGAACGTGGCCGCATAGCGCCCCGTGCCGCAAACGGAGGACAACGAGGGGGCGAGATCCGTCCACGAGCACGGGCCGTCGAGCCGAAAGGTTTCGGCCACTTCCGGAAGCGACTGCGGAAAATCGAGCCGCCAGTCCTGGCCCTCGATTCCCTCGCCTGCGGATGCGGCATACGGCCACTCGGGAACGTCGTCGCCCGACTGCGTGTGCGCCTCCAGCAACAGCGAGCGGCCGGAACACAGCTGAAGATAGACCTCCGTGGTGCCGCGATCGGTGAGTCGCGCCGCCGCCTTGCCGCGCCGGCCCGTCAGCGGGTCGGTCACAACGACTTCGGCCGCCGGAGCGCCGATCTCCGCCCAACCGTCGAACGCCGGGCCTCCGGCGAGCCAGAGGAAATAGCGGGTTCCATTTTCATCTTTGCGCCGGATGAGTTGGCAGCTTTCTTCCTTGAGGGGTTCGCGCGTGGCACCCGCAGCAGCCAGCAACTCGGTCACCCCGGTGCCGGTCAGGATGCGTCCGCGGTCGAAACGGTGTTCCGCCGTCACGGCGAAATCGGCAGCCGGGAGTCGACGTATCAGTTCGCGCAGCGCTTTGCGGCGGCTTGCGAGCCGCGACAACCCCGCCGCATCTTCCGGATAACGCTCCAGAAACGCCACCGTGGCCCCTTCCCGCGCCAGTTCCAGCACCTTGGCCAGCGTCTCGTGCGGGATGAGCCGGCAGCCGGGCAGCACCAGCGTCTTATAGGGCGTGCCGGCCTCCGTGACGAGCATGCCGCCCTCGACCCGCAGCCCCCGGATGTATCGGTCGGAAATATAGTCGGCATCGTAGCCTCCGCGCACGATGTCGTTCATCGTCCGCTTCAGCACGGGCATCGTGCGATCCATTTCGTGGATCGCGAACGACAGCAGATTCCGGCCCTGCTGCGCCCGCCCGATATCCTCCATAGGAATATAAAGCAGCACCTCGTTATCGGGATTTCCCGTCTGCAGGAATTCCTGACAGCGAGCCACATAGTCGAACATGCCCTCGACATCGCGCCACAAGGTCGCGGCGGGCGAGAGGTCGATCGAAGCATAGAAAAGCCACCCCGGGAACGCCGCATCCCGCGGCGAATAGGGTGCGCCGTGGAAATAGACATGGTTGACGCCCGACGCCAGAACCTGGTCGATCTCGGGTTTGCACCGGGCCAACGACGTGCGGAAATGCTCGGTCAGCCACGTGAGCGTCTCGCACGAGGTCAGCCGTTTGCCCGCGACATGGGCGGCCGACGAGGCGAATTTCAGCACCGCCGGGTCGGCATCGCTCGGCTTGGCGTCGGGATCGCGGCGCAGCCCCGGAATAGCGAACTCCGAGCACCCGAACGACTCGCATTCGGGGATGTCGACCGCCGCATACAGATCGAAGATGTTGCCCGGCGAGCCGTGGGCCTGATTGCGGACACGGCAGCCGCGGGCATGCGCCCAGTCGGCCCACACCTGCGTGAAGTTGCGCAGCAGCATGTCCGCGAGCGTCTGCCGGTAGTCGCGCACCACGCGCGCCGAGAGGTCGTCGGCCCCCGCAGCGGCGAACTCGGGCAGATGATCCTGCAGGCGATAGCCGTGTTCGCGCTCGAACTCCTCCAGAAGGGTCGTGTCCCAGTCGGAGCCGTAAACCTCGAACGAATCGTTGAAGAACGTGTCGGGCCACGGCGCGCCCGACGCCGCGAACGCCTCGTCGAAACGCTGCAGATAGCGCTCCACGGCCCCGCGGTCGTAGTGGTTGAGCACCAGTCCTTCGCCGCCCGGCGCCGCGCGCTTGACCTTCTGGAACGTGCGGCCGGCCCACAGGGCATAGAGCGTCCACTCGCCTTTCGGCGCCGTCCAGTCCAACGCACCTTCGGCATCGACGCAGGGCATCAGGTCGATGCGCCGTGCGCCGCAGACCGCCTGCAGGGCTTGCAGCTGCGCTACGGGGCGCTGCCTCTCTTCGGAGGGCTGCAGCGGCTCGGCAAGACGCTCGCCGCCACGCAATTCCCGCGTTTCGAGGATGTATTTCTGGGCGCTGTCGTCCGTCGTGACCCACGGGCCGCCGAAAGGCCAGCCCGTGCCGTTGTTCATGTCGACCTGCAAACCCAGCCCGGCAGCCTTGGAGCAGGTATATCCGTAAGCCTCCATCCACTCGGGCGAGAGGTAGCGGAGGTCGTTGGCCTCATTGCCGCGCACGCCGTAGATCGGCGTGATCTCCACGCCGCCGATCCCCTTGCGGGCGAACTCTTCGAGATTCCAGTCCAATCCCCGGCGGTCGACGGCGCTGCCCAGCCACCACCACCGCACATAGGGCTTGTATTCCAAGCGGGGCGCTCCCGCAACCGCCGCCGAACCGACGGCCGACAGCGCCGTCGAATCCGACGGCCCGGGGGCCGAAGCCGCAACGCAGAGAGGCGCTGCGAGGGCAGCGAGCGAACAGATCGTTTTTCGATTCATCGGGTCGTTTTTCTTTGCAGGGTGACGGCCAGCAAGCCGATCACCACATCGTTCGACAAAGTTTCCAGCTCCAGCGCTTCGAGATCGCGCGCGGGGTCGAGCCGCATATCGAGCAGCACGCCCGCACCGCCGTCGATCCGGCGGCCATAGACCCCGTCGATGCCCAACTCGTCGCCCAGGCGGCGGCTCACCAGCCCCGAACCGAAATGGATGCGCAGCGGACGTTCGGCACCCGCCGCAGGCCGGAATGCACCCTCGTCCTCATAAATATCCTGCTCGATCGGCACCCACGTAGTGGGGTTCACTAAATCGAGCGTCTGCACCGTGCCGTCCTTATAGCGCACGCGCACCTGTCCGTTGGCGATGCCGTACTGCATGTGGTCGGTCGATCCCGCCAGGAGCAGATAGGCGTGCGAAGCACGCCCCTCAAGAGAAACGGTCGCCGCATCGGGATAATTGTCCCACAAGGAGGTGTAGAGGATGTCCGGCCCCTCGCGCGGCACGAGGAACGGCACTCCGATCGACGTGCGGAGCACGCCCTCCTCGTCCGACAGCGCCCTGAGGCCGCTGTCGTCGATCTCGGCCGTCAGCGTCGGGTGGCACCATTCGCCGATGCCCTGCACGGGAATCTGGAGCGTCGTGCAATCGGGACGCGGCGAAAGATAGCGGTTGCGGAAAATGTCGCCGACCGAAGCGTTGAACGGCACGGCGACCGGCAGGCAGGCGTCGCTGCGGATGTCGTCGAATCCGTTGTCGGAGGCCGGGGCATCGGGCTGCGGCAGCTCCTCGGCCTGCCACCAACGCAGGCGCCCGGCCGTCGCTTCGCGGAAAAGCGTGCGACCCAACCGTTTCTCGGCACCCGTGAAGCGGACTTTACCGCTCTCGCCCCACACGATCTCGACCTCGGCCCGCCGCGCCGCACCGACTTCGACGACCACGGTCGCCGCACCCACCGAGGGTTCTTTCAGCCGCCACGGCACCCGCCGCCCGTCGACGGTCACCCGACGCACGGCCCCGCAGGCGCGCACCTGCAGCTCCGCATGCAACGGCTGCTCGAAACGCTGCTCGATGCGGTAGGTGTCGCGCCGGCCCCGGCGGACGAATCCATAGGCCAGATCGCGCATCGAGATGTCGGCTTCGTTCCACGCGGCGGGGAAGCCGGGACAAATCGTCAGCCGGCCGTCGAGCGCATCGGGCCGGATGCCATAGAGGCCCTCGACCAGCGCTCTGGCCCACACGCCCACGGGATCGCCGAAATCGCGGTAGCACTCGCCGCGCGCCGCGTCGTAGTGGCTGATCTGCCCGAAGTTGAGGGGCGAAGCACCCAGATACATGTTGTCCAGCGCCACGCTTTTCATCAGCCCGAACGCCTCCTCGGGGCGCCCGGCCTGCCAGTAGGCCAGCGCCGTGTGCATGATCTCGGCCACGGCCACATTGTTGATGCTCCACGAATAGGGTTTCCAATCGGTGGTCGAGATCACGGCATAACCCTCCTCCAGCCCCTCGGCCTCAACGGGGATGTGCGGGATATGGGTGTCGACATACCGCGTAGCGGCATAGGCCTGCCACGGGTCGGCGGCTTCGGAGTCGATGGCATGGTAAATCGTCCACACCGCCGCATCGGGATGCAGACGCCGGTGCCCCATCTTGTCGCGGTATTCGGCCCAATGGCCGCGTTCGTCCATCCACAGTACGGAGTCGAGCGCCGCCCGAATGGCTTCGGCTTCGGCGCGATAAGGCCCGGGATCGAGACCGAGCCGCCCGGCTATTTCGGCCGCCTTGCGATTGGCGTAGTAGTTATAAGCCGTCGAATGGGTCACGGCACCACCCGTGTAATAGAGCGCGTCGCTGGCCCAGATGCAGCAATAGGCATCGTAGAGGTGGTCGCCGTCGGGGTCGAAGTTGCGCTTCTCCCACTCGAGGTGGCGGTCGATGACCGGGAAGATGCGCCGGGCATACTCGCGGTCGCCCGTCCATGCCAAGTGGCGCAGCAGTTCGTCGATGTAGCAGAGGTTCATGTCGTAGTGCGACATCTCCTCTTTCTTGCCCGGACGACGAGCGATGTAGCCGTCGCTGTACATCGGCGTGCCCCAGCGTTTCTCGGCCCGTGCCAGATTGAGCGCCGAATCCTGCCGCGGATGTTCCAAAACGGGCGGAATGTCGACGATCTGATTGGCGGCATAGGTGTCGAAATGCCGGCGCGCCCGCTCGTGCCAGCCCAGCGCGTCGCCTACGTAAGCTCCGCGCCAGCCGCTGTAGGGCGCACGCCACCCCACGGCCCCGTGCAGCCACACTTCGCCGCTCCACAGACCGTCGGCCGCCAGGGCCAGCGCCCCGCCGACAGGCGTGATGTAGGGATCGGGCGTCTGCATGCGCAAGGCCCCGGCCAGCTCGGCCCGCTGTGCCTCGGCCTCGGCGAAACGCGCGGGCAAGGCTTCGGGACTCATGTCGGCCTGCGTCGTTTCGGGATAAACGGCCATATATCGGGTTTCGCCCGGAGCCAAAGTAAACGACGCCTCCAAAGCGGGGTGTTCCGTAATGACGATCCGGTCGTCGGGCAGCGTCAGCCGCAACATAGCCCGCATCTTCCGACCATATTCCACCTCGGCGGCGCACCCATCCACGGTGTAGACGTTGCCGGCGCAGTATTCGGGTTTGAAAGCGAAACAATCGGGTTTGTCGACGCCGATATCGCCCTCGCGATAGAACTTCACGTCGGCCACGCCACCGAAGCGAAGCGCAGCGTCGAGCGGCTCGGCGCCCGTGTTGGCGATGCGCCACAGCGCGGCGTCCTCCCCGTCGCGGAGCACCTGGGCCTCGATCTCGGCCCGGTCGTCGAGTCGGTAGAGCATGCGCCCCGCCTCATAGCGGGCCGTGCAATGCGTATGGGGAATGTCGAACCGCAGATTGCCGCCCATGCGGGGCAGGTACAGCCCGAATTCGGGCACATCGCTGCACTCCATGCGGAAGCCCGAGTGGGCGCCGTAAAGCGCACGGTTATAGCGGCCCGGGCCGTCGAGCGTCTCCACCCCGCAGCCCGCCGGACGGTAGTGCAGACTGCGCAGCGCGGCCGGGGAGGCGTTCCACGTATAGTCTTCGTTCATCGCCGCAGGCTTCGCGCTTTGAGTCGCAGCGGTCAGGTGCGCCAACAAGGCCGCGATAAGAAAAATCGGTCGCATCGGTCGGCGGATTTAGGGCATCGGTTTCAACCCCTCCCAGCGCACGTCCCAGCGGCCGTCCTTGGGGAATCCGGGGTTCTCCGTCGCACAGCCGTCCCAGCCGGCGCACATCAGCGCCACGGCCGTCAGCAGCCCCCCGTTGCCGGGCAGGTAGCAGCGCAGACGCGCATCCTGATAGTTATGGCCGTTGACCAAATAGGTATTCGTGCGTTTGTCCATCAACAAGGCGTCCACGGCCTTTTCGGGTTCGCCCAGACGCACGGCGTTCATCGCCGTCATGGGATAGTCCCAGCCCCAGGTGCGGCCCCAGTTCCAGTTGTCGTAGATCCAGTCGAACGTGGCGCGCATGCGGTCTTCGCGCACCAGCGGGCACTTGGGCAGGATGCCCAGAGCGCCCAAGACGGCCATGTGATCCGACGTGAAGCGGATGTCCTCATAGGTGTCTTCGGCCGTCTCGGCAGCCAGATAGAGGCCCTCCTTGGCGGCCAGGGGCGAGAGTTTGTCGATCAACTCGTCCCATTGCAGGTTGCGCCCCTGCCCCATGCGCTCGCGCCACTTCTGGGCCGTGGAGAGGGCGAAATGCCAGTAGGAGAGTTCGAACGGCGGGTTGACCGTCTCGGCGGCGCGCAAAGTCTCCTGGGCCGGAATGACGCCGCGCAGGACATAGCGGTTGCCCACGCCGTCGTACTCGGCGAACGAGCACATGAATTCCGCGGTCTTCTGCACCAGATCGTAGTACTCCTTCAACGTCTCCTCCGTGGGATCGGCCCGATAGACCAGTTCGGCCAGATAGATGTAGTGGGGCTGCTGCCAGATGAGGAACGACCCCACCTTCGAGGGGGCCTCCATGCCCGAGGGGTCGGTCATCTTCATCCAGCGCACCCCCTCGAAGCCCTGACGCCGGGCGATTTCGCGCGCCACGGGTTCCACCGAAGCGTACCACTTCAGCGTGCGGGCCAGCAACCGCTCGCGGCCCCACAGCGCGAACTGCGCCTGATGCCACCAGATCATTTCGAGGTGGAACTTCCCGAACCACGAATTGTAGGTCAGACCCGTCTCCTGCGGCGGATAGCTCCCGGCGCACTGGATGCCCAGGAGATACTGCGACAGCACCACGCGGCGCTCCAACTCGGCGGCCCGGGGGTCTTTGCAGCGGCTGAAGTCGACCGCCGCGCCGTCGCTCCAGTAGTGCGTCCAATAGTCGGCGGCGGCCGCCACAGACTCGTCCGCTGCGGGCTGGGGTTCTGCAGGACGTGCGGCATAGAAGCCGGCCCGCAGCGTGTAGTGCTCGTCGGTGGGGGTCAGCACGAAGCGGTTGCGGCCCCTCTGCGTCAGTTCGGCACCTTCGAAGTCGAGGGCTACGTAGTAGGTCGTGGCATCGAGCGTGCGGCGGATCAACGCATGGCCCTCGCCCTGCTCCACCAGCTCCGAGCGGTGCGCCCCGTCGCGCGTCCAGTCGCAGGCGTCATCGCAATGCCCGCCCGTGGGATAGGCGAAGCGGATCGCGATCGGAAGTTTCGCCGCCGTGCGGATGTCGGCGACGATCATATCCTTTTCGGGGTGGCAGACGGTCGTCACCTCGACCGGTTCGCCGCACGCCTCGAAATGCGAGTCGATGCGCCCCCGCCACAGGTCGAGCCGCTGACGGACGGCACTCACCGCCTCGGGCGCGAGGCCGTCGAAGCCGATCGTGCCCAAGTGCAGCCGGTGGGGATTGACGCGATACCAGTCCGCCGCACGCTGCGGACGGCCCGGTTCGTTGAACTGCACGGCATAAGGCTCCATGCGGCCGCGGCCGAAATCGTAGTCGCGCAGCGTCTCGGCGGGTTTCAACCGCTCGGGATTGGCGAAGCTGTGCCACCCCCACTGGCTCTGGGTACCCAGAGGTACGCCTCGGCCGTAGAGTTCGGGGAATGTCTGCAATCCCGTGGCGTCGACCGTCACGGCGAACTCGCCGTTGCCCACCGAAAGCGAAGCGAGCGAATCGAGACTCGTCACCACGGGGCTGTTGCGCTCGACGAGCGCCTGCCGGTCGATGGGACTACTATGATCGCAGCCCGCGCAAACGAGCGCCGCAAGAGTGGATATCGATAGCTTCGTCAAACCAAGTTTCCTTGGACTTTGCCGAAGCGGGAAAAGGTGCATGACAGTGAAGAATTTCTTCATGACGGATCGTGTGTTTCCGGAATATTTCCGATTGGGTAAATATAGCTCTTTTTTCGCAAAAACCGACAAAATCGGGCGGGAAAACCGATGCGATAAAAAGGAAGACCCGCAATCGTTGCGACCAGTCGTTGTACATGAACGGATCCCTGCGACCCCAACCCAGAGCGTGGCGGATTCGATGTTTCGTCTACTCAAAATGACGGCTTTGCTTCCGGCGCCCTTTTCCGGGCTGCGACGCGCCTATTTGCGGCCGTAATTGCGGTAAGCCGTGGGAGTGCAGCCGACGTGTTTCTTGAAGATCGAGAAGAAATGCTCGGTCGACTTGTAGCCCAGCGAATAGGCGATCTCCTTGACCGAGTATTGCGTGTCCGAGAGGAGGCGCTGCGCCCGCCGCAGCTTGAGCTGCTGGAAATAGCGGGCCGGCGACAACCCCGTGAAATCCTTGAACGTCTTGCGGAACCACGAATACGAGAGGTTGAGCTGCGAGGCCAGCACGCAGAGGTCGATCTCCTCGTTGATCTTCTCGTCCATGATGATCTTGGCCTTTTCGACCGCCTGCTCCAGCAGGCTCACGCCCGGCCCCGGCCGGTCGCGGATCATGTAGAGGGCCAATCCGAGCATGTGCCACACGATGCCTGTGAGAAGCGTCTGCGACGCCGTTTTGTTCTCCGAAGCGATCTCCAGCGCCCGCATGTAGAGCTGCGTGAGTTCGTTGTTCAGCCCGATTTCCCACAGCTGCTCGCCCTTGTCGAAGCCGATCCGGCGGATCAGGCGGTCGAAAGTCGCCCCCTCGAAACCGATGTAATACTCCACCCACCCCGTCGACGGAGAGGGATAATAGGAGTGCAGCTCGCCCGGCCGCAGCAGGATCAGCGTCCCCTTGTCGACCGGCACCCCTTCAGCCGGCGTGGCCGCCGAGCGGAACCACCCCTTGCCCGAGATGATGTAGAGCAGCTGGTATTCGTGCAGCACGCGCCCCTTCTCCGTGTCGAAAAAGTAGTCGGCCGGATGTACCTTGAGCGGATAGCCGTCGTTGGGGATGATGTCCTGCGACCCCACGGCATTGACCACGGCGTCGATCTGCCGGTCGCGGTCGTTGGCGATCAGATATTTGAACACGGCGTCCGATCGGCGCGAAGGCGTTTCTTCGTTCATGTTCTCGGTCGTTTGGTGGTTGCGAATCCGGACGGCGGCCAACGGTCAGAGGTCGAACGCCCGTTTGAGTTCGTCCATCTGTTCCCGGGTAGTGCCGGTGGGTTCGAAGCCCATGGATTTGGCCGTAAGATAGATCTGCGCGGCTTTCGAAAGTACGTCGACCTGATCGAACGCCTCGAAGATGTCGGGGCCTACGGCGCAGACGCCGTGCTTCTCCCACATCACCACGTCGTACTCGCCGAGCGCTTCGATCGTGGCTTCGGCCAGCTCCACGCTCGACGGCATCTTGTAAGGCACGATACCCAACCCCTTGGGGCAGAAAGCCCGCGTCTCGGGAATCATGCTCCACAGCAAATTCGTCAGCACGTCCTTCTTCAGGAATTCGGGGTTGTGGGTCATCGCCACCAAGTCGATCGGATGGGTGTGCACGGCGGCCTTGTAGCCCTTGCCGTCGGCGATCATCTTGTCGTGCATGGCCAGGTGGGAGGCCAGCTCCGAAGTGGGTTTGACCGGGGCGTCGGCCACGATTTCGTAGCTCGCACAATCGTCCAGAATGCGGATCACCGAGCCGTTCTCCATCGGCCGGCGCGCCAGGTCGCGCATGCGGCGGTTGGTGCCCTTGCAGAAAAAATAGCCCCCTTTCAGATGAGGCAGCACGGTGCCGATCGGATAGCGCTCCGAAATGGCCGGCAAGCGGCGGATAGCGTCGTCGACATGCTCGGTGATGTTGATCGTGATGTTGCCGCCGTTGCGTTCGGCCCAGCCTTTCTGCCAGAGGTATCCGGCCACTTCGGCCACCTTGTCGATCTCGGCCGCCAGCGCCGGGCGGTTGTCCAGTATGGATTTCATCGTTTTTCAGAATAAGTTGGGGAATATCAGCGAAAAGATCAATAGCGCGAGGCCCGACGCCAGCACGGCGATCGTCCTGCGGCCCACGCCCCGCCACTCCTTGAGGAGCATGCCCCAGACGTTGGAAAACGTCACGTTGAGCGCCATGAGGATGCACCAGGCGAAAGCCGCCACCACCGAATCGGGCTTAAAGAAACTCCGCCCCACGGCCAGCCCGAAGAACTGCGAGTACCACAGGCCGCCGGCCAGGGCGCAGAACAGCAAGTTGTTGGCCCGAAGCGAAGTGCGGGCATAGTCGCCGAAGCTCTTGTTGCGGGCGTTTTGGAAGAGACAGTAGGCCGCATTGGTGACGAATCCGCCCACGGTGACTGCCAGTGTCGCCGGCAGCGCGGCGAAGAGCGGATCCATGCCGTCGAGCTGCAGCGGGCGCCCCGCCTCCAGCCCCAGGTTGAAGCAGGCGCTCATCACGCCGGCGAGCAGCGCCACGGCCAGCCCCTTGGTCAGCGCGAAGTCCTTCACGGCGGCGCGCTTCTCCTCCTCGGACATGTTCCGCGCGCGCAGCGAGCCGGCATAGCCGATCACGGAGATGCCCGCCAGAGTGAGAGCCACGCCGCCCAGCAGGATCAATCCCGGGCCGCGGAACAAGTTCGCACCGCCGAAAAGCGCGGGCAGCAGCGTCCCGAACGCCGCGCAGGTGCCCAGCGAGATCGACTGCCCGAGCGCCACGCCCAGGTAGCGCATCGAGAGTCCGAACGTCAGCCCCCCGACACCCCACAGCACGCCGTAGCCCACGGCTTTCAGCGCAGCGACCGGATCGGCCGCGAACACGTCGCCGAGCGAACTGCCGGCCGGCACGGCCAGCCATGCGCCCAGAAGCGGGAATACGAGCCAGGCGAAAACGCCCTGCACCAGCCAGAAACTCTCCCAGCTCCACTCCCTGACCTTTTTGATCGGCACATAGGAACTCGACTGGCAGAACGACCCTACGGCGATAATCGACAGACCGAACAACACGCCCATGACCTACTGCCGTTTGGAAGTAACCTCTTTCTCGTAGCGCTGTACCTCGGCGATGAACTCCTCGCCCACGGGCACGCCGTTCTTCAGGCAGAACATGTCCCACACGGCGTTCCAGGGCAGCGACTTGGCCTCTTCGAGCAGCGCCAGACGCTCGAAACCCTGTCCGGCGGCCTCGTAGCGGCGCAGCGTGGCCAGCGGCTCCAGCAAGGCCTGGATCAGGCACTTCTGCGTGGCGCGCGAGCCGACCACATAGGCGCCGATGCGGTTGATCGACGCGTCGAAGTAGTCGAGGCCGATATGCACCTTGTCCAACGCATCGCAGCGCACGATCTCCTTGCACAGTTCGAGCGTCTCATCGTTGACGATGGTCACATGGTCGGAATCCCAGCGTACGGGCCGCGAAACATGGAGCATCACCTCGGGCGTGTAGAGGAGCAGCGACGAAATCTTGTCGGCGACGCTCTCCGTGGGGTGGAAATGGCCCGTGTCGAGCGTGATCATCTTACCGCGCGAAGCGCCGTAGCCGATATAGAAGTCGTTCGAACCCACGGTGTAGCTCTCCAGACCGATGCCGAACACCTTCGATTCGATGCAGTCTTTCATGTGGTCGTACTTCGTGGCGAAAATGCGGTCGAGCGACTCCTTCAGCAGCTCGCGGTACTTCATGCGGTTGACGGTCATGTCCTTCGAGCCGTCGTGCACCCAGACGTTCATGATCGAGGGGTCGCCCTGCGCCTTGCCCATCTCCTCGGCCACGGCACGGCAGCGCACGGTGTGCTCGATCCAGAACTCCCGGATTTCGGGGTCGGGATTCGAGAGCGTCAGATCGCCCGACTTGGGGTGAGAGAACGACGTGGAGTTGAAATCGAGCTTCATGCCCTGCTCCCCGGCCCACTGGATCCACCCGGCGAAATGGCGCGGCTCGACCTGGTTGCGGTCGACCCGCTCGCTGCCGAACTCGCCGTAGATCTCGTGCAGATTGAGGCGGTGCGAACCGGGGATGAGGCTCTTGGCTCGGGCGATGTCGGCCCGCAGCTCGTCGATGTTCCGCGCCCGGCCCGGATAGTTGCCCGTGGTCTGGATACCGCCCGTGAGGGCGCCCCCGCGGTTCTCGAAGCCCGTCACGTCGTCGGCCTGCCAGCAATGCAGCGACAGGGCGATCTGCTGCAAGGTCTTCAACACGGCGTCGGTGTCGACGCCCACAGCGGCATAACGCTCCTTGGCGATGGCGTAAGCCTGCTCGATCAGTTGTTCTTTCATAGGATAAACCGAATTTTAAGATTTCGCTATGGTTCGAAAATGCGGGTTTCGACGCTCTCCGCCACGCACTGGCGCATCTGAGCCGGCGACCCCACCAATCCGGCGGCCCGGGCCTGCACCAGCACGTTGCCCAGCGCCGTGGCCTCCGCAGGCCCCGCGATTACCGGGATGCCGCAAGCCTCGGCGGTCAGGCGGTTCAGCAGTTCGTTCTGCGCACCGCCGCCGATGACGTGCAGCGCCGACACCGTGAAGCCGCAGGCTTTCTGCAGCTCGCGCAGCACGGCGGCATAACGGACTGCGAGCGAATCGAAGATCAACCGCATCAGCGCGGCATCGTCCGCCGGTTCGGGAAGCCCATGCTCGCGGCAATAGGCCCGTATGGCCTTGGGCATGTCGGTCGGCGCCGCGAACTCCGCCGCATCGGGATCGATCGTCTCCTCGACCCGGGGCACGCTCTGCGCCGCCTGCATGATCTGCGCGTAGGAATACTCCCGTCCCTCCTTGGCCCAGGCTTCGCGGCACTGCTCCAGCAGCCACATGCCGGTGATGTTCTTCAGGAAACGGATGCTTCCGTCGACGCCGCCCTCGTTGGTGAAGTTGAGCGCATACGACTCGTCGTCGATCACCGGATGCTCCAGTTCGGTGCCCAGCAGCGACCACGTGCCCGACGAAAGATAGGCGAAACGCGCATCCCGGGCGGGCACGGCCGCCACGGCCGACGCCGTGTCGTGCCCGGCGACGGCGACCACGGGAATCTGGCCCAGCCCCGTCGCCTGCCCGATGCTCCGGCCGAGCAGTCCGATCCGCTCGCCGGGCATCACCACCCGCGAAAAGAGGGCGGGAGCGACTCCGACGGCCTGCAACAGCGCGGCGTCGGGCTGCCGCGAGAAAGCGTTCATGCACTGCGACGTGGAGAAGATCGTGTATTCGGTCACCATCTCGCCCGTGAGCAGATAGGCCAATGCGTCGGGCATGAAGAGTATCCGCCGTGCGGTCTCCAGGGCGGAACACCCCTCTTTCTGCAGCGCGAAGAGCTGGAACAGCGAGTTGAACGCCAGCATCTGGATGCCCGTACGGTCGTAGACTTCGCGACGCGGCATCCGCTCGGCGAAAAACGCCTCGGGCACGCCGTGGGTATAGGGATCGCGATACGAGCGCGGCAGTCCGGCCAGCGCTCCGTCGCGCCCCACGAACGCCATGTCGACGCCCCAGGTGTCTATGCCGATCGAGACGATCGGAAGCCCCCGGCTCCCGGCGATGGAGAACCCCGTGAGCAGCTCCTCGTACAGCGAATAGATGTTCCAGTAATAGCGGTCGCCGACCTGCACCAGCGGCGTAGCGAAGCGATGCAGCGACTCCAGCGCCACCCGGTTCCCGTCGAACCGCCCCAGCATCACCCGGCCGCTCGTGGCGCCCAGGTCGACCGAAAGAAAATACAAAGCCGACATGATCGCAGCGCTATTCGAGGTCTACACCCTGGCAATGCTCCACCGTGAGCGGCCGCTCCGAAGCCTCGATCGTCAGCCCGTCGATCGTCCAGTCGGCGGCCCAGACGATCGAACCGGCGTTGCGGCCCCGGAACGAGACGTTCTCGAACGTGAAGCCCTCGATCGTAGAGTTTTCGATGCCGCCCACCTTCACGCACGTCGCGGCATCGGTGGCCACGACATTGCGGAAATGCACGTCGCGGAACTTGGGCGTACCCTGCGCGGGATCGACCGGCGCGAGCATCTTCAGCCAATGTTCCGGCAGCTTCCGACCCTCGAATTCAGCGGGCAGACGCGAGGTGCTGTAGGCCGGATTCCAGTTGAGGTCGACCACGAACGGATCGCGCACGCCGCGCATCTCGATGTTGCCCAGCCAGATATCCTCGATCGTACCGCCCCGCTGGCAGGTCGACTTGAAGCGCAGGCCGTATTTGGTACCCAGACCTTTCATGTTGTAGGCCGCGATGTGGCGGATCGAACCCGACGTCTCGCTGCCGCAGGTGAACAGGCCGTCGCCATGACCGGCCACGCAGTTGCGGATGACCACGTATTCGCACGGACGGTCGACCCGCAGGCCGTCGCTGTCGCGCCCGGCTTTGAGGCAGAAGTTATCGTCGTTGCAGTTGATGTGGCTGTTCTCGACGAGGATGTGGTGCGACGAATCGATATCCACGCCGTCGGTCGAGGGGCCGCGGCCCTCGATGTTGTTCGAGATGACCACGTTGTCCACGGTCACATGCTCCGAATAGAGGATGTGTAGCGACCAGAAACCCGGCTGATAGAGCACGATGTCGCGCACGGTGATGTCGCTGCAGCCCGAGATCAGAATACCCCGCGGCCGTTCGCAGTCGTAGTCGACGATCCACCGCAGCCCCTTGGGGTTGTACTCGCGGCGCATCGCCCAGTATTTGTCCCAGAACACCTTGCCGCGGGCATGGATCGTACCCTGGCCCGTGATGGCCGAACCGGAGCAGTCCATGACGTTGACCAAAGCGGCCGGCCACTCCATTTCGACGCCCGCCACGCGGGTCGCGATGCGACGGTAGTCGGCGATATCCCGGCTGCCGACAAGGGTCGTGCCGCGCGGAATTTCGAACTCGATGCCGTCGCCGTCGATGAAGATCGACCCTATCAGATAGATACCCGGCTCGAAAGTCACCTTGCCGCCGCCGTTGGCCTTGCAGGCGTCGATCGCGGCCTGCACGGCCTGCGTGTCATCGGTCATGGCGTCGCCCACGGCGCCGTAGGCATTGACCGTGAAGACCTCGCGCGTCCGCGGGAACGAACGCGCGCCGACATCGGCGATCCACTCCAGTTCGGGAAAGGGGTTCTCCTGTACGGACGGTTGCGTGCAGGTCACTGCGGAAAATGATGTTGCGCAGAGAGCGAGGATTCGTGCGATCCGATTCATAAAATTCGAGTTAGCGTGTGACGTTTTTCTTAAAAGTTTATCAAAGGTAAGGAGTTTTTGCGAGAGACGGATCGAAAAAAGTGATTTTACGACTGCTTTTTATGATGTTAAATTTTCTCGAAAAATACGTAAATATTTTTAATTACTGTCGGATTTGACAACGACAGGCTATATGAAAAATGCCCTGAAATTCGATTTCAAGGCATTTCACAAGATATATACATATGTATTTTGATGTTCCGCCGTTTATTCGACTCCGCCGCCGTTCGGCTCCGCAAAGAGCGGGCGGATGCGGCGGCCCGATCCGAAAAATTTTTAAACGCCCCGCCATTCGGCGGAATGCCGACATTGCGCAAAATGATCGCGATAGCGCTCCCTCCTGCTCGGGACGGATTCCGTGCTATTTACCCAAATAATAGGAGGGCACCGGCGCCTGGGGATACCCCATACTGCGGTGCAGCACATAGCTGCGATAGAGCGGGTCTTGCATCAGCGTCGGACGCCGATCGGACGCCGGGATGTCGGTGGCATAGATGCGCAGCTCGCCCGGCAGCGCCGTGACGATCTCTTCGCGCCAGTCGCCCGCGAGGTCGGCGATCATCACGATCGCACCCTCGATCCCCTCGGCGAGTATCCGATCGGGCCACTTCGCCACGCTTTGGCCGGCACTGCGCTCCTTGCCGCCGAGCAGCGTTTCGCGCAGCAGGTCGGCGTCCCACCACACCCAGTTGCGGCAATCGGGAATCGCCTCGGGAAACAGCTCTTCGCCACGGGCCGTAAGCAGATAGCGGTCGGTGCGGCCCGCTTTCCGATCCTCCTTGCCGATGCACTCCAGACCGGGATGCGCGGGATCGAAATCCGCGACCATGCCGTCGCCCACATGCCGCGTCGGGCGGTCGATGTTCCAGACCTGCCGCCCCGTTGCGGCGTCGACCAGACAGACGCCGCGGCCGTCGTCGTGCCGCACTTCGCCGCACAGAAAGACCTCCAGCCCCGGCCGCAAGGGGTCTACGTCGGCCAGATAGGCCTTATCCGGATGGCCGATGCCGGCCGACCAGAGCAGCGTGCCGTTGTCGTCGAGCATGCACCCGCCCAACAGGATTTCGTCGCGCCCGTCGCCGTCGACATCGGCCGTCACCATGCTGTGGGCGCCCTGACTGCGGATCACGGGGTTTTCCTCGTCGCCGTCCCACCGCCACAGGTGCGTCAGCCGGCCCTCATGGAACTGCCAGGCGTCGACCAGCATGGCGCGATAGGTGCCTCGGGCGGCCAGGATGCAGGGCGTGCGGCCGTCGAGATAGGCCATGCCTATCTGGTTGCGGTTCTGACGGTTGAGATCGCCCAGCCGCCACGAACGTTCGGGCCAGTCGACGCGCGCCAGCTCCTCGCCGGTCAGGCCGTCGAGCACCGAGAGATACTCCTCGCCCGAGTCGACCCGATAGCGGGCATTGCGCTGCGCATCGGGCGGCGCGGTTTTCAAAGCCACCTCGGCCCGGCCGTCGCCGTCGAAATCGTAGGCTACGAACGGCGAATACCAGATGCCCGGCTCGATGCCCGGCCCCAAATCCCGGCTCCAAAGGTGGGTGCCGTCGTGCAGATAGGCCGAAATCGTGTAGGTCATGCCCGTCGGATCGCCCGGAAGCCCGGGGTCGGTGCCCCGGTCGGGCGTGCGGACGATGAAGTCGTATCGGCCGTCGCCATCGAGGTCGGCCACGGCGATCTTGCCGGGCGTCGCGCCGTCGCGCAGCTTCACGGAGCGATAGCGCGGCCCCTCCCGCAGCGCCTCGGGCACCGCCGTCGCCGGCTCGCACGCAGGGCCTGTGCGGAGGTTGTAGCAAGGTTCGATCCAGTATTCCGACACCGTGCCGTCGGGCGCCGCGAGATCGAGGTAATCCGTGGTTTTCGTCACGGGCTTGCGGTTGAGCAGCTCGGTGCGCCCCGCGGTGCGGCGGTAGACGTTGAACCCCACGTCGGGATGATCGTCGGCCAGCATCCGCCAGCTCAGATAGACGCCCGACGTGTCGCGCGCCGCCTGCACGGTCAGCCCCCGATCCGGACGCTCGACCACCCGCCGGGCGGCATGGCCCTCCACGGGCGGTTTCTGCTCGTGGCTCGGCTGCAGCACCTCGTAGTTGTAGACCCGTTCGCGGGAATCCTGGGCGGAAAGGCCAGTCGCACACACGAACACGGCTATCGCCGACAAAATCGTTCCTTTCATCTTCGCTTTTATTTGCCCATTTATTTGCCCAATTCCAAACACCCCATGATGAACGGCCCCGTTGCCTTGGCGTCGTTGTCGCGCATCCGCTCGCCGATGTAGTACTCGAAGCTGCCGTCGCGGTAGGGGTTGCCGCCCAGACCGCCCACGGCGCAGCAGCGCGTGAGCGTGAGCGTGCCGTCGGAGCACTCGCCCAGCAGCTTGTTGCGCAGGCCGTCGAACGCTTTCTCGGCATACTGGCGGTAGCTCTCGGCTATATAGCCTCTGTTGACCGCCTTGGCATAGGCATACATCAACTGTGCCGTCACCGAAGCCTCGGGGAAATTGCCCGCGCGCTTGGGACAGTCGAGCACCTGGTACCACAAGCCCGCCTTGTCCTGATACTTGGGCAAAGCGTCGGCCAACCCCTGGATCAAAGAGACGACATAGGCACGGTCGGGGTGGTTTTGGGGAATGTAGTCGAGGTTGTCGACCAGCGCCATCATCCACCACCCGATCGACCGGCCCCAGAAGTTGGGCGAATGGCCCGTCGCGGGATCGGCCCAGCGCTGCGAGCGGCTTTCGTCCCACGCATGATGATAAAGCCCCGTGGCCGGATCGAACGTGTGTTCGTGACACAGCCTGATCTGCTTCACCGCCTCCTCGATCCACTCCGGACAGTCGAACTCGGCGCCATACTGCGCCAGAAACGGCGAGCACATGTAGAGGCCGTCCAACCACACTTGATGCGGATAGATCCGCTTGTGCCAGTAGGCGCCGTCGCAGGTGCGGGGATGGCGCCGCATCTGGTCGACGAGCCGATCCATCGCCTTGCGGTACTTCGCCTTGCCCGTTTCGCGGTAGCAGTCGAAAAGCACCTTGCCGGGATTGATGAAATCGATGTTGTACGACGCCCGGTCGTAGAGATGGATGTCGCCCTCGTCGCCGACGATCGAGTCGGCCCACCGCTCCACATAGTCGAAATAGCGCCGCTCGCCCGTGGCTTTCCACATGCGCAGCATGGCGCAGCACCCCACGCCCTGCGCATAGCCGAAGAAGAGGCGCTTGCCGTGGTCGAGCTGCCAGGCTTCGGGGAAGCGGCGCATCTCCGAGTCGGCGAACCATCGGGCATAGCTCTCCGGCTCCCACGCATCGGTGCGGAACGGCACGGCGGGCAGTCCGGCGCCGTTGACCAAGTTGACGCGGAACCACTTGCCCCAGCCGTAGCGCACGGCTACGGGTTCGTCGACCTGCGGCGCCGTCAGCAGGATTTCATCGCCGGCGACGACAGCTTCGGCCGGATAGAACCGGCGGTCGGCCCCGGCCAGCAGGAAACCCTCGATCGACCCGCCCGTCGCGGCATGCAGCCCCTCGGCGTGGGCGAACTTCACCGCCAGCATGCGGCCCTCGCGCCGCGACGAAAGGCAATAGGGGCTTTCGCACGCGATGTCGCGCCCATAGTCGCGATTGAGCGCCCAGCGGGCCAGCCGATCGCCCGGCACGACCTTGTTGCGCGGGTGGATATCCAACGAGTCGCCGACATCGGTGATGACGGCCATGCCCGTATGCCCGACGCTGCGCCACGTGCGGAACTGCGCGTCGCGAATGGTCGGAGGCTGCTGGTAGTGGGGCGCGATCTGTACGAAATAGAACGGCATGTCGGGCGCCCGGAACGCCTTGCGCCACGCCTCGATCAGCTGCGTGAAGACCTGCCGGTACTTCTCCGCGCGCACGGAGTTCGACTCGCCCTGGTACCACACGCACCCCTTCACGGTGTAGGGGCAGATCGGACGGATCATGCCGTTCCACAGCGTGGCCGGCACCTTGCACCAGTCCTTCCGGCGCTCGATACGGGCGGGGTCGTACTGCTCCAGCACGTCGGCGTAGAACTTGTCGCCCGCCATGATTTTCTTCGGCATCCACGATTCGGCATGCGTGCCGCCCCACGTGGCCTGGATCAGCCCCACGGGCTGCCGCAACTCCTTGTGCAGCGAGCGGCCGAAAGCGAAGCCCACGGCCGAAAACCGCTTCAGATTTTCAGGCGTGCAGACCACCCAGCGCCCCGTGCAGTCGTCGCGCTCGCCGTCGGGCGCCAGCTGGTGCTCGACATGGAACAGACGCACCTGGTCGAACGAGGCGTCGCGCATCTGCTCGTCGCAGTCGATCATGCCGGTCATCCACTTGTTCTCGGGATCGCGGGCCACGGGGAACTCCATGTTCGACTGCCCCGAACAGAGCCACACCTCGCCGATCAAAATATTGCGGATCACCACCGTATCGGCGCCGCAGATCGTAAGTTCCTGACCCGCGGCCGTAGCCGCAGGGGTTTCGACGGCCAACTGCCATTCGCCGTCGCGGTCGGCCACGGCGCGGTAAACGCGGTCGCTCCACGAGGCGGTCACCGCTATCTTTTCTTTCGGATCGGCCTTGCCCCACACGGCGACGTGCGCCTGCTGCTGCAAAACCATGTTGTCGGAGAAGATCGCCGGCAGCCTCACCGCGGCGCCGACGGGAATGAATGCCGCTGCCGAAAGCAGGGCGCAAAGCAAACGTTTCATAAAAGTCGGAGTCGGTTATATATCGGTCGTATACAAATATAGCGGATTCGGACGGAACCGTCAAAACGCAGCGCCAACAAGATCATTTCAGACAGTATTAAAGTCATAATGCAGCCCCCGGACACCGCCTCTCCGAGGTTTTGCCGCCGCACGGCACCGGTTTGAAAAAAAATCGCTACCTTTGCGCCCGAATCATTAAACGCAAGCAGCTATGGCATCTCAATTACTCAAAGGCAAGAAAGGCCTGATCTTCGGCGCGCTCAACGAGCAATCCATCGCATGGAAAGTGGCGGAACGCGCCGTGGAGGAGGGCGCCGAAATCGTGCTGACGAATACGGCCGTCTCGATCCGTATGGGCACGATCGGTCAGCTGGCCGAGAAATGCAATACGGTGGTCATCCCGGCCGACGCGACCAGCGTCGAAGACCTGGAGAACCTCATCGACAAGACCATGGAACACTTCGGCGGTCGTTTCGACTTCATGCTCCACTCCATCGGCATGTCGCCCAACGTGCGCAAGGGCCGCACCTACGACGATCTGGACTACGACTTCCTCTCCAAGACGCTCGACATCTCGGCCATCTCGTTCCACAAGGCCATTCAGGTCGCCCGCAAGAAGGACGCCCTCAACGAGTGGGGTTCGATCGTAGCGCTCTCCTACATCGCCGCGCAGCGCACCCTCTACGGCTACAACGACATGGCCGACGCCAAGGCGCTCCTGGAGTCGATCGCCCGCAGCTTCGGCTACATCTACGGCCGCGAGAAACACGTGCG
>CAYSJF010000017.1:0-25272 GCA_964431265.1 uncultured Alistipes sp.
CCGAGCTGCTGCGGCTGCTGTGTCAGTTCGAGGGGATCAATCTGGCCCAGTCGGTGGCCGTGGGCGACGGGGCCAACGACCTGCCGATGCTCAACCTGGCGGGTCTGGGCATCGCGTTCCATGCCAAGCCCAAAGTGAAGGCCGGAGCGCGCCAGTCGATCTCGACGATCGGACTGGACGGCATCCTCTATTTCCTCGGTCTGAAGGACTCCCGCATAGAGGGATAAACACCGGAACCCTGAAAATCGACACCATACCGGGAGTTTTCGCGGCTTTGGCCGGGTCTGTCGCGCTGCTGGCGGGCTGTTACGATTCGTCATTCGGCGAACGCACGGAGACGACCGCCATACCCGCCACGACGACCTTGGGCGAACTATGCCGGCAATTCGAAGGGGCGCCGGTCGTCGTTCGGAGCGCCGTGACGGTGGCGGGCCGTGTGACGACCAGCGACCGGAGCGAAAATTTCTACCGCACGTTCTGCCTCGAAGCCGACGGCGCGGCGCTGGAGATCATGGCCGGGCTGGATCACCTGCACAACGACTATCCCGAGGGGTGCACGGTGACGGTGCAGCTGCAGGGCTGGACGCTGGGCCGCAGCCGCGGCGTGCTGCAGCTGGGGCGCGCACCGGCCACCGACAACGGCTATCCCACCGATTATATCGCCTCGCGGCCGGCCCTCGACCGCACCGTAATCCGCCACGACACCCCGCCGCAGCCGGTCGTCGCCACGCTCCGCACGCTCGACGAACTGACGCCTGCGATGTGCGGCACGCTGATCCGCATCGAGCGCCTCCGTTACTCGCCCGACCCCTTCTCGCCGAGCGGCTGGAGCGGCTACAAACGTTTCGAAGACGCCGCAGGCGCCGAAATCCGCACCTATGTCCGTGCCTATGCCGACTTCGCGGAGCACGCCGTGCCCGCAACCCCCTGCACCCTGACGGGAATTCTGCAGCACGACGACAACGGCTACTTCCTGAAGCTGTGCGACGAAAGCGATTGCAACACAGCAAATTAAAAGTCCGCCGAACCGGCTGTACATCCGACGACACGAAACTCCCCGACAATAACCTCCCCGACACACATCACGTTGAACCCTCGCAGGCGCAATCCGCCCCCGCGATAGGAAAGCCCCGCCCGGCTCGTCGAGCCGCAACCGACGATAATTCACAGAGGAAAAGGATATTCAACGGGGGTTTCCATACGAATAATTAAGAAAAACCACCTTTTACATACGAATTCATAGGGATAAAAATAGCTATTTCGGAGTGTTCTTTGCAAAAAATACCGAGTGAAGCACACGAACGATAAGTTATTGCGCTCGATCGCGGTCCGATTGAAGCAGCTCCGAACCGAACGCGGTTACACCCAGGAGGTGGTGACCGATCGAACCGGAGTGAACGTCGGTTTGTATGAAGTCGGCGCCACCAACATCACCATCGTCCTGCTCTGCGTGCTTTGCGACTTTTATGAAGTGTCGCTCGAAGAGTTTTTCAGCGGAATAGATTATCCGAAAAGGAATTAGGGATCGATTGCGGAAAGATATGCTTCTTTCCGCTTTTATATTTTCATTGCACATTGGATACGTTCGATCGGCGGCTCGGCCGGCGCATGCTTTTCGGGGTTTTTCTGCCGGCGCTCGTCGTCGCGGCGGCTTGCGACCGGACGACGGGCATCGGCTACGGCGATGCGGCGCAGGAGGTGCGTTCGATCGCTTATCTGAAGTCGCTGTGCGACGGACAGACCCGCACGCTGACCGACGGGACGGCCGTGCGTGGCAGGGTGACGGGCAACGACCGTTACGGGGAGTTTCCGGGCGAAATCGTCATCGAGGATGCGACGGGAGGCATCGCTATCGCGGCCGACTACCCCGCTGCCGACAACCCCTATCCGCTGGGCGCCGAGGTGACCGTATACTGCAGCGGACTGACGCTCTACGACTACGGCGGGAAAATCGGACTCGGAAAACTCGGCGGCGACGGTCTCCGCATTCCGCGCGAGGAGCTGCGACGCCATATCCGGCCGAGCGGCCGGCCGCTGCAGCGGATCGCCGCGACACCCATAACCATAGACCGGCTGACGCCCGCCCTGACAGACACCTATGTGCGGATCGACGACGTGGGGTTCACCGCATCGGCCGCATGGTGCGACCGCGACCCGGAGACCGGACGCTACACGACGACCGAACGCACCCTGACCGATAGCGCAGGCCACACGCTGGCAGTCCGCACCGCTGGCACGGCCCTGTATGCAGACGAGCCGCTGCCCGAAGGACGCGGCTCGCTATGCGGTATCGTCGACCGCTTCAACGGGCGGTATTCGCTGCGCATCACCGGATTCGAGACTTCGTTCGTCGCTACTCCTGCAGCGCCTGCCACAGCATATCCTTGAGCTGTCGGACATTGAGGCCCGAGACCGACGAGATGAAGACCGCCGGAACGCCGACCGGCAGGTGGGGCCGCATCTGGGCGATCAGCTCGTCGTCGAGCATGTCGCACTTGGTCACGGCCAGTAGCCGACGTTTGTCCAAAAGCTCGGGGTTGTACTGCGTCAATTCGCCCAGCAGCACTTCGTAGTCGTGCCCGATGTCGTCGCTGTCGGCCGGGATCATGAATAACAGCACCGAGTTGCGCTCGATATGCCGCAGGAAGCGCGTGCCGAGGCCCTTGCCCTCGTGCGCCCCCTCGATGATGCCGGGGATGTCGGCCATGACGAACGACTTGCCGTCGCGCACCTCGACGATGCCGAGGTTGGGTTCGAGCGTCGTGAAAGCATAATCGGCGATCTTGGGTTTGGCGGCCGATACGACCGACAGCAGGGTCGACTTGCCGGCATTGGGGAAACCCACCAGGCCCACGTCGGCCAACACTTTCAGTTCGAGAACAAAAGCCCCCTTGTCTCCCTCCTCTCCGGGCTGGGCATAGCGCGGCGTCTGGTTGGTGGCGCTCTTGAAGTGCCAGTTGCCCAGGCCGCCGCGGCCCCCCTTGAGCAACACGAGACGCTCGCCGTGCTCGGTCACCTCGCCCACGGTTTCGAAGCTCTGCGTGCCGTCGTCCTGCTCGACGAGCCGTTTGGCCACCGTACCCAAAGGCACGGGGATGATGATATCGGGCGCGTCCTTGCCCGACGAGCGGGCGCCCGAGCCGCACTGTCCGTCCTCGGCGAACTGATGGCGCTGGTATTTGAGGTGGATGAGCGTCCAGTACTGCCGGTCGCCCTGCAGCACGATGCTGCCCCCCTTGCCGCCGTCGCCACCGTCGGGGCCGCCGAAAGCCACGAACTTCTCGCGGCGGAAATGCGCCGAACCGGCGCCTCCATGTCCCGAGCGGGCGAATATCTTGACGTAATCTACGAAATTGGAACCGGCCATAAGGAAATTCTTTTCGGCAAAGATAACACAAAATTATCAATGGCCCTGCGCATCCTCGTCGTCGCAGAATGTGATATGGCCGCCCTCGTCGTCGACCGCGACCGCGACTTCGCGGCCCAGGTAGAGGGCCACGTTGAGTCGGTCGTGCCCCGCAGGCAGCCCGAACAGCAGGGGGATGCCCAGCTGCCGCAGGTTGGCCGCCACCACCTCGCGCACGTCCTCCACGCCGAACTGCTCGGTGCCCGACGAACGGGTGAAGTCGCCCACGACCACCGCCTCGACCTGGTAGAGCACGCCGCTGCGCAACAGCTGCTGTACCATGCGGTCGATGCGGTAGGCATGCTCGCCCACCTCCTCGACGAAGAGGATCGTCGGTTCCTCGAAATCGAGACCTTCGGGCGTGCCGCACGCCGCGCACAGCACGGTGAGGTTGCCGCCCACGAGCCGACCCCGGCCCTGCCCGTGCACGTTGAGCGCATGGGGCGGAGTGTCGATACGGCGCGTGAGACCGAAGAGCGCCCGGCGGAGCGATTCGGCCGAGTCGTCGTCCCCGTCGAAGCGGAACGACCCCGGCATGGTGCCGTGGATGCTCTCGATACCCATGTGGGAGAGCGCCAGGTGCAGGGTGGTGATGTCGCTGAAGCCCACCACCCATTTGGGACGGCCGCGCAACCCCTCCAGATGCAGCCAGGACAGCAGCCGCACCGAGCCGTAGCCGCCGCGGCAGGCGATCACGGCCCGGATCGAAGGATCGTCGAGCATCTGCTGCAGGTCGGCTGCCCGCTCGGCATCGGAGGCCGAGAAATAGGGCTGCGAGCCGCCGCAGCAATGCGGCGAGAACTTCGCATGCAGCCCCCACGACGCGAACCGCTCGCGGATACGCGCGGTATCCGTCCACGAAGCGAGCCGCCCGGCCGGAGCCACCAACCCCACCGTGTCGCCGATCCGCAGGTAGGGCGGACGCACGGAGCCGAGCAACTCCTCCTGGGCGGCAACGCGGCCGGCAAACCCGAGTGCGGCAAGAAAGATGAACGAACGGAATATTTTCATGCAAAACAACATAACTACAACACACGGACAATATCAAACGTTCTCGGGCATTCCCGGGTGTTCTCGGGCGGCCGGGCACCTGCGCCCGCAACTCCCATGCCGCCGAACGCCACGGGCAGCCTATGATAGCCCGCCAACAACCTGCGATAGCTCGCAATAACTATAATAGCCTGCCTTTCCGAAGTGCAAACTTACGACAATAAAACCGAAAGTCGAAAGGCAAAAACCGAAATGCGCGCGAATTGTCGCTGAAAATTATTATTTTTGTCTCGACTTCCACCACGATGCGCCTGCAAGCAGACACTCCGTCTTTCGCCGCGCTGACGACGAAAATACGCGCCCGGTTCTCGGCCGACCGCACGGTCGTGCTGTGGCTGGGGGTGTGGTGGCTCTGCAACCTGCTTCAGGCCGCCGGCTCCGAGCTGGCCAATGACGAGGCCTACTACCACCTCTTCGCCGAACGTCTGACCTGGGGCTACTTCGATCATCCGCCCATGACGGCGCTGCTGGTGCGGCTGGGCGAAAGCCTGCTGGGCGGCGAGATCGGCGTGCGCCTATGTTTCACGCTGCTGCAGCCGCTCTACCTCTATATCTTCTGGCGCCTGATCCGCCCGGCGAAGGCCACACGACACGACGGCGCGCTCTTCGTGATGATCTCGGCAGCCACTTTGATGCTGCAGCTCTATGGCTTTCTCGCCGTGCCCGACGGGCCGTTGATGATGACCGCCGTGCTCTTTCTGCTGGCGTTCGAACGGTTCGCCGAACGGCGGCGCGGCGCGTGGCTGTGGATGGGCATCGCCCTGGCGCTCATGGCCTACAGCAAATACCACGGAGCGTTGGTGCTGCTCTTCGCGCTGGCGGCCAACCCGCGGCTGCTGCGCCGTCCCGACCTCTACTTGAGCGGTGCGGTGGCGGCCCTGCTGTTAGTGCCGCACCTGGTGTGGCAATACGACCACGACTGGGCCTCGATAGCCTACCACCTCGCAGGCCGCAACGCGCGATTCCGCTTGAGCTATGTCACGGATTTCGCAGCCAACATGCTCGTGGTCTTCAACCCGCTCTATGTGCCGATCTACATCCGGGCCTGGCGCAAGACGCAGCCCGACGATGCCGCCCGCCGGGCGCTGAAGCTCTTTCCGGCGGCGTTCATCGGCTTCTTCCTGCTCTCGGCCTGCCGCGGCTACGTACAGCCCCAATGGGTGATCGTGGCGTCGCTGGGACTGATCTACGTGGCGTTCGACTACGCCCGGCGTCATCCCCGCACGCGCCGCTATATGATGTGCGCCGGCTGGGTCACGCTGGCGCTCGTGGCGCTGGTGCGGCTCGAAATGATCTTCAACCCGCTGCGGCTGCGGTTCGAGGTTTTCGACAACCGCGCGACCTACGCCGCCATAGCGCGGGAGGCCGCCGGACGTCCGGTGATCTTCGGCGGCAACTATGCCGTGGCGGCCAAATACCGCTTCTACACGGGCGACGAAGCCTACTGCCAGCCCGACATCCGCTATCGCACCCACCAATGGCAGTTCCGCGACGACGATTCGCGCTTCATAGGCCGCGAAGCACTGGTCGAAACGCCTCGCCGCGTACCGGGCGACACGCTCGTCCGCACGCGGAGCATCGCGCTGGCCAACGGCAAAGAGTTCACCTACATGGTCGACCCCGCCTGGCATCCGGTGCGGCGGGTCGACATAGCGTTCGAAGGAGTGCCGCACCGCGTGGCGCCGGGCCAGGAGCTGCACCTGCGACTGCGGCTGACGAACCCCTACGACTACCCGATCGAGATCGGGGAAAGCTGCGAGCTGGCGATGCTGTGGAAAAGCGGACGCCATGAAGCGGCCGAATTCGCGCTGCCCGTGCGGCTGACGCTGGCGCCCCGGAGCACGACGACGGCGGAAGCCTCGTTCCGGGTGCCCGAAACGCTGGCCGGCACCGGCTGCGAGACGGGATTCGCCCTGCGCCGCGAGGGCTACAAACACTGGTTCAACGGCAAACCTCGCCGCACGAAAATAGACGAGCGATGATCCGACAATTCATCAAATTCTGCGCAGTGGGCGGCTCGGGAGTCTTCGTGGACTTCGGGGTAACCTACCTCTGCAAGGAGTGGCTGCGGATGAACAAATACGTGGCCAACTCGCTGGGATTCCTCTGCGCCTCGACGACCAACTACGTCCTCGACCGCGTGTGGACGTTCCGCAACGACGACCCCGACATCGCGGGCCAATATCTGCGTTTCCTGGGTATCGCAGCGATCGGGCTGGGGATCAACAACCTCACGATCTGGCTGCTGCACAACCGGCTGCGGATGAATTTCTATCCGGCCAAACTCGTGGCCACGGGCGTGGTGACGTTCTGGAACTTCTTCATGAACTACTTCTTCAACTTCTGAACAGAAAAAAACCGGCACACGACTTCGACGACGCGTACCGGTCTTGTATTCGGCGGTTCCCGGTTATGCAGCCGTTCGTCCGGGAATTCGGATAAAAGTGGTGTGGATCATCCTCAACCACATGACGATCAGCAGCCAAAGGTTGAGTTGCACGGCATAGAACGCCCGCATCACCGCAGGCGGGCACAGCACGTCGACAGGCATGACGACCACCACCGCGAAAACGGCCCAGAAAAGCACCCTGTCGAAAGTCGTGAGCGCCCCGGACCGCTTCATGCTCCAATACCACAGCGTGTAGCCGATCAACGAAATGACATAGGTGTGCGTCTCGCTCGAATTGCTGAACAGGATCACATAGCCCATCAGGCAGGCCAGCGCCCCGATGCGGAAATCGGCGCAGCGCCAGTGCCGCCACCGGGCGAAAAGCCCCGCGGCCAAGGCTGCGAGCACGCCGCCCTGCACCCACACGCGCCACTCTATCAAGCGGAACGGACGGAGATAGAAGACGTTCTGCCACGGACGGGTATCCTTGTGCGAAGTCAGCGCGTCGAACCACTCGCCGTACCAGGCGGGCAGCCCCTCGAACGACGTACCCACGGCGGGCAGCACGGCGAGGATGACTCCGAGCAGAACGGCATAACCCATGTTGCGCCGAAAGCGGGGATAGCAGACCAGCAGCCCCAGCTGGAAGATGCCGTAAACCTTGGTGAAGCCCGAGATGAGGATGAGCAGCACGGCCCAGAACCCCTTGTCGCGTTCGAGCAGCGAATAGGCCAGCAGGAAGATCGCCCCCACGACTACGTTGTACTGGAACGACAGCTGCGTGCAGGCGAGGATCAGGAACGTATAGAGGAACGACTTGCACTTCTCCTCGCGCGAGAAACGCTCGGGCAGCGTGAAGATCGCCGCGAACCACAGGGTGAAGCTGAAGAGATTCCACGCGAACGGCCCCAGCAGCCCGGGCAAATAGGCGAACGGCGCGAACAGCACGTTGAACAGCGGCCCGTAGAGGAAGTAATCCAGGCGGGGCGCGGCGGCCGCCCAGTTGGCGCCATAGGGCGCGATATGCTGCCAGAAGAGTTTGGTCGACTCGGCGAAGATCATGAAGTTGCGGTGGCGTCCGCGCGCCGCCTCGGCGAACGTCAGGGCGAAGACCAGCAGGAACCCGATGACATAGAGGTTGCGCGGATCGAGGAAAAACGCCCCGACTCGCTGCAGCGACGACCGGCCCGCAGCCTTGCGACCGTCGCCCGGCTCCATGCGTCTTTTCTCGCCTCGGCAAAGCCCGAACGAGTTCGGCGCTGCGCCCGGCTTATCGGACGGGGTCATCGCCTTATGCGCGTTTGCGGATTCTGCGCCAAGGCAGCCCCATGACTCCGAAGAACGCCTCGCGGAAGATGCTGCCGCTCATCTTGGAGGTGCCCTCCTGACGGTCGACGAAGACGATGGACACCTCGGCGAGCTTCATGCCCAAGCGCCAGGCCGTATATTTCATCTCGATCTGGAAGCCGTAGCCCTTCATGCGGATACGGTCGAGGTCGATCGTCTCCAGCGCACGGCGCGAATAGCAGACGAAGCCGGCCGTAGCGTCGTGCAGCGGCATGCGGGTCACCATACGCACGTATTTCGAAGCGAAGTACGATATCATCAGTCGCCGCATGGGCCAGTTGACCACATTGACGCCCTTGACATAACGCGACCCCACCACCACGTCGTTGCCCTCGGCTGCGGCGGCGAACAGACGCACCAGATCGTCGGGGTTGTGCGAGAAGTCGCAATCCATCTCGCACATGTAGTCGAACCCGTGCTCCAGTCCCCAGCGGAAGCCGGTGAGGTAGGCCGTGCCGAGACCCAGCTTGCCGCTGCGCTCCACGAGATGCAGGGTCGCTGGATACTCCTTCTGCCGCTCCCTGACGATCGCGGCCGTGCCGTCGGGCGAACCGTCGTCGATGATGAGCAGCTCGAACGCCTCGGGCAGCGAGAAGACCTTGTCGATCATGGCCGAGACATTCTCCTTTTCGTTGTATGTGGGAATGATGACTAATTTGCGCATGACAGGATTCATATTTTCGGTTTCGAAGAACAAAGATAATATAATTTCCGAAAAAAGCAGCACCGTACCGCCCCGAACCGACGGAGCCGGCACGGAAAGCTCCTATTTCCGACGTTTCATCGCCCGGACGACCCGTTTGTCGGCGGCGCTCACGCGCAGCGACTCGACGATCTTCTGCAGCGCCTTGTCGAACGTCCAGTCGTCGAGCGGACAGTCGGCGCGCAACCAGGCTTCGGTGCGCTCGGGAAACTTCACATAGCACACCGACACGGCCCATGCCACGCCCATGCGGGCATAATAGCCCTCGTGGCGCACCCGGCCCAGCAGCTCCAGCAGGCGGTCGACATGCGCTTCGTCGACGAAATTGGAGAGCGCCATCACCACGGCGAACCGTACCTCGAACTCGGCGTCCGCATCGAAATACGGGAGGATGAACCGCCACATCGGCTCGCGCTCGGCCGCCCGCAGCCGCCAGCAGAAGCAGTCGCACACGGCCCAGTTGTCGATCGTGGGGACGAAGCGCGCCGTGCAGCGCAGCTTCTCGTCGATCGGGCACTTCGCATAGCCGATGACCAGCCCCCGCAACATGCGCTCCTCGAAATAGTCGGCGGGCGCGGTCTCGAACCACTCGCGCCACTCGCCGCGGGCGATCTCGCGGGCCAGGGCGCGCAGCTGCGGCAGCCGCACGCCGATCATCGGCGGGGCGCCGGGTATGAGCGACGCGTTGAAATCGCGGTAACGGGCGTCGGCCCGCTCGAAAAGCTGTTCGCGCAAAGACAAAGACGACGACATGGAAAACGGATAATCGATGAATTCGGATAAAATCCGACGCATACTTATGGACAAATATACTGTTTTTTGCATTATCTTTGCCGGTGCAAGCGGAAAAATCACGACCGGCCCAAGAAAAGATTCGGCGGGCGCTCTCGATCCGCAAAACGGATAACGGAAAATATGAAGAAACTGTTGAAAATCGCGGCCATAGCGGTGGCCGTAGTCCTGCTGGCAGCCCTCGTGGCTCCGATAGCCCTGCGCGGCAAGATCGCCCGGATCGTCAAGGACGAAGCCAACGCCATGCTGTGCGCCCGGCTCGACTTCGAGAAACTGGACATCAGTCTGTTGCGCCGCTTCCCCCACGCTTCCGTCGATCTGAAGGGGCTGACCCTGATCGGCACCGAGCGCTTCGAGGGCGACACGATCGTAGCGGCCAAACGCATCTCGGTGGTCGTCGACCTCTTCTCGCTCTTCGGCGACGAAGGGTTCGAGGTGACGAAAGTGATTCTCGCCTCGCCCGCCCTGCATGCCCACAAGCTGGCCGACGGCGCGGTCAACTGGGACATCGTGAAACCCTCGGAAGAGACGGTGCCCGAAGCGGAGGAGCCGAGCGACGAGCCGTCGGCGTTCCGGCTGCGGATCTGCGACCTGCGCATCACCGACGCCGCGATCCGCTACCAGGACGACTCCTCGCGCATGAGCTTCTCGACCGCACCCCTCTCGCTGCGGCTGCGGGGCGACATGGCGGCAGACCGCACCGACCTCGATCTGCGGCTCGCGGCCCACGAAATGCGCTTGGGATCGGGCGGCATTCCGCTCTTGAGCGGCGCCGAGGCCGAACTCGTGGCGACGATCGCCGCCGACCTGACCGCCAACCGCTTCACGCTGACGCGCAACACACTGCGGCTCAACGCTATCGTCCTGTCGCTCGACGGCTGGGTCGAGCTGGGCGACGAGGCGATCGCCATGGATCTGAAAGCCGGCTGCGACAAAGTGCAGTTCAAAGACGTACTGTCGCTCGTCCCGGCATTCTATACGAAAGATTTCCGCAACCTCTCGGCCGCGGGCGAACTGGGGCTGTCGCTCTGGGCGCAGGGCGAGATGCGCGGCTCGAAGCTCCCGGCATTCGAACTGAAAGCCGACGTGCATAACGGCAGCTTCCGATACTCGTCGCTGCCCAAGGCGGTGACGGACATCGAAATCGCGGCGAAAGTCGCCAACCCCGGCGGCCCGATGGACAAGACCGAGGTAGACCTCTCGCGATTCGGTCTCAAGATGGCCGGCAACTCGCTCGCGGCGACGGCCTATGCCACCGCACTGACGAGCGATCCCCGCTTCCGGGCCTCCGTGGCGGGCAAAGTAGACCTGGGGGCGATCAAGGAGGTCTACCCGCTGGACAAGGGGGTAGAGCTGGGCGGCGTCATCACGGCCGACGTGAAGCTCTCGGGCCGCATGTCGGACATCGAGAAACAGCGCTACGAGCAGTTGGGCGCCGCGGGCACGTTCGTCATCGAACAGCTCGGCGCGAAGCTCGCCGACCTGCCGCCCGTGTACATCAAACGCGCTGCGGCGACGATCACGCCCAAGGCCATGACGCTGGGCGAATTCGGCATCACGGTGGGCCGCAGCGACCTGGCGGCCAACGGTCAGCTGACCGACTATCTGGGTTACCTGCTGCGCGGCGACAAGCTCTCGGGCCGCCTCTATGTGAAGTCCGAGCTGCTCGATCTGAACGAAATCATGGCCGCGCTGCCCGCATCGGAGGAGACCCGCCCGGCCGACGAGCCGGAGAGCGAGCCGATGCAGGCGATCGAAATTCCCAAGAATCTCAACCTCTCGCTCAACACCGAGCTGCGGGAAATCCTCTTCAGCAAGATGACCGTATCGGCCCTGACGGGCGAAATGAGCATGTCCGGCGGCACGCTGGCGCTCAACAAGCTGACGATGGGGCTTTTCGAGGGTCGGGCCAACGTCGCGGGCAGCTATTCGACGGCCAAAAATCCCCGGTGTCCGGCACTGCGGCTGTCGCTGGGGCTGACGGGCGCGTCGTTCGCGCAGACCTTCGAGCAGCTCGAAATGGTGCAGCAGTTGGTGCCGATCTTCGCCAAGACCGGCGGCGACTATTCGCTGGGCATGGATCTGACGGCCACCCTCGATGAAACGATGTCGCCCGACCTGCAGTCGATCGACGCGACGGGCGAGATCAAGTCGGCCCACATCAACATCCGCGAGATCGCGGCGTTCGACGCCCTGGCCAAGGCGCTGGGCAACGACAAGTTGAGCCGCCTCGAAGCCAAAGACGTGGCGATCCGCTTCGCCATACGCAACGGCCGCATCGCCACGCAGCCCTTCGATCTGAAGCTCGCCGGCACGAACATCAACCTGAGCGGCACGACGGGTCTCGACCAGACGATCGACTACACGGCCAAGGTGGCGACCTCCTCGGCCACCAACGGCGTGTTGGAGACGCTCGACGTGAAGATCGGCGGCACGTTCGCTTCGCCCAAGATCACGCTCGGGATGAAGCAGGCCGTGGAGCAGGCGGTGAAAAACATCGTCGACGAACAGATCGAAAAACTCACGGGCAGCGAGTCGCTCTCGGCCGAGATCGAGAAGCAGGCCGAAAAGCTGCGCGCCGAAGCGCAGCGGGCCGGCGAGAAACTCATATCGGCGGCCGAGGCGCAGCGCGACAAACTGGTGGCCGAAGCGGCGAAGAAAGGCGCGCTGGCCAAGATAGCGGCCCAGGCCGCAGGCGACAAGTTGGTGACCGAAGCCAAAAAGCAGGCCGCCGAGCTGACGGCCGAAGCCGAAAAACAGATCGAGAAGCTGACCGCCGGAAAATAGGATCGCCGGAGATATCCTGCAGTTGCGACCCGCCTTGTCCGGCGGGTCGCCGCATATGATTTTTACCCGAAAATCGCTATTTTTGCCCGACAATGGAACAGCTCGCCGCCATATTGCTCGAATGGTATGCCCTCCATGGGCGCGATTTGCCATGGCGTCATACGCACGACCCCTATCGCATATGGCTCTCGGAAGTGATCCTGCAGCAGACACGCGTGGCGCAGGGCATGGAGTATTACCTCCGTTTTCTGGCCCGCTTCCCGGAGGTCGGGGCCTTGGCCGCGGCGTCCGAAGACGAAGTGCTCAAACTCTGGCAGGGACTGGGCTACTACAGCCGGGCGCGCAACCTGCACGAAGCGGCCAAACAGGTCGTCGAACGCTTCGGCGGAGCGTTTCCCACGGAATACGCCGCCGTGCGTTCGCTGCCCGGCGTGGGCGACTACACGGCCGCGGCGATCTGCTCGGCGGCCTGCGACGCACCCTATGCCGCAGTGGACGGCAACGTCTACCGGGTGCTGGCGCGTCTGTTCGACATCGACACCCCGATCGACACGACCGAGGGACGCAAAACGTTCGCCCGACTGGCGCAGTCGCAACTGGCTGCGACCCGTCCGGGCCTCTACAATCAGGCGATCATGGATTTCGGAGCGCTGCAATGCACGCCGAAGCATCCCCGCTGCGAGGATTGTCCGCTGTCCGGGAAATGTCTGGCCCGGGCGGCCGGCACGATGGCGCAACGTCCCGTGAAACAGGGCCGCACGCAAGTCCGCGACCGCTGGTTCAACTACCTGCACATCACCTGCCGCCAGCACACGCTGCTGTGCCGCCGCGAAGCGCGCGACGTGTGGCGGGGACTCTACGAATTTCCGATGATCGAAACCGACGGCCCCGCCGACTTCGCGACGCTGGCGGCGCTGCCCCGCTATCGCGAACTGACGGGCGACGGCTGGCAGTTGCTGCGCAGCGTCGAACTGCCGCCCCACCGACTCTCGCACCGGACGATCCGCGCCACGATCCACCGTATCGAAACGGCGGAAACGACCCCGGCGGCCGAGGCGATAGCGATCGAGACTTCGGCTTTGGGCGACTATGCCGTGCCGCGGCTGCTGGAACGATATCTGACAAGCCTGTACTCCGATCGGGAACAGCCCTTCGCCGCACACGAAGCGGCAAGATTCCCCGTTTCGGAAACGGACTACCGCAGTAAATAAGCGATATAGGCCGCGTAAATCGCCAGAAAGATCGCCCCCTCCCACCGGTCGATGCAGCGGCGGCGGAACGTGAACGCCGCAAGGAACAGCGACAGCGAAGCGAACACCGCCATCGTAAGATCGAGCGTGGTGATGCCGCCCATGGTCAGCGGCCGGATCGTGGCGCTGACGCCCAGAATCAGGAGGATGTTGGCGACGTTCGACCCCACGACATTGCCCAGCGCCAGGCCGGCCTTGCCCTTGAGGAGCGACACCACCGACGACGCCAGCTCGGGCAGCGACGTACCGCCCGCCACCAACGTGATGGCGATCACCGACTCGCTGACGCCCAACCGGCGGGCGAGAAGGGTGGCATGGCGCAAAAACAGCTCGCCGCCCCCGACCAATGCGGCCAGGCCGACGACGATCCATAAAATCATAACCCACAAAGCCTTGGACGGCCCACGCCCGGCAGTGCCGGACGCCTCGTCGCGAGGCGTCGTGCGGATCGTATACCACAGCAGCGCGACATAGAGCAGCAGCATGGCTATGCCCTCGCCCCGGCCGATGCGATCGACGGCGCCCAGGTGCAGCAGCTTGTCGGAAGCGAACACGAAAAGCAGCACCGACGCCCCCAGTCCGAACGGGATGTCGCGGCGGATGTTGCCCCCGGAGAGGGCCAGCGGCCGGATCAAGGCGCAGACGCCCAGGATCACGAAAACATTGAACAGATTCGATCCCACGACATTGCCCACGGCCATGTCGCTCTTGCCGGCAGCGGCCGAGAGCACCGACACCGCCAGCTCGGGCGTCGAAGTGCCGATGGCGACTACCGTCAACCCCACGATGAACTCCGGAACACGGGAACGCTGGGCGAGAGCCGCAGCCCCGTCGGTCAGGAAATGGGCGCCGGCCAGAATCGCCGCAAGGCCCACTAAAAGCAACAAAATATCCATAGCGCAGAACGGATTCGGGACAAAACGGGCATCATGCCAATAAAATAAGGCTCACGGCCATCAGGGCCATGCCGGCGACGACGCCATAGATCGAGAGATGCGCATAGCCGTATTCGCGGGCGGCGGGCAGCAGCTCGTCGATCGAAATGAAGACCATGATCCCCGCGACTCCGGCCAACAAGCACCCCATCAGCGTGGGCGACATGAACGGCAGCAGCACCGTCCAGGCCAGCAACGCCCCCACCGGCTCGGCCAGACCCGACAGCAGCGAAAGCCGGAACGCCTTACGGCGGTCGCCCGTGGCGTAGAAGATCGGCACCGAAACGGCGATGCCCTCGGGAATGTTGTGTATGGCGATCGCCACGGCGATAGCGACGCCCAGCGCACGATCGTCGACGGCCGTGGCGAACGTGGCGATGCCCTCGGGGAAGTTGTGGATGCCGATCGCCAGAGCGGTCATCAACCCCATGCGCATCAACCGGGGATTGCGCGGCGCGGCGTCCATCTCCTCGACCGTATGCGCCTCGTGGGGGTTTTCGACCGACGGCACGAGACGGTCGATGATGCCGATGAAGAGAATCCCGGCGAAAAAGCAGGCCACGGTGAGCATAGCGCCGCCCCGCTCGCCCCACACCTCGGCCAGCGCAACCCCGGCCTGCCGCAGCAGCTCGACGAACGACACGTAGATCATCACCCCGCCGGACAAACCCAGCGAAAACGACAGCAGCCGCGTGTTGGTATGCCGGGCGAAAAAGGCCACGGCGCTGCCGATGCCGGTGGCCAAGCCGGCGCCGCAGGTCAGCAGAAAAGGGATCGAGAAATCGGAAATCATAAAACGGAAACGGATACAAAGATAGTGCAAGGCGGAAGAATTCACAATTCACAATTCACAATTAAGGATCGAGCCGGGCATATAGTGGCAATTATTTTAGGAGACGAAGAAAAAAATAAATTGGTATTATATGCGGCTTGCGCTATCTTTGCATGCAAAACAATCAGTCATGCGAAAAATTCTGTTGACATCGGCGGTCGTGCTGCTCGCTGCGGCGGCTGCGGCACAGGGCGTGCGTTGGACGAGCAGCGTCGAACCGGAGGGCGGCGACGCCTACCGCATCGTGCTCGAAGCGCAGATCCCGGCCCGCTACCACATGTACGACATGGGGCCTTACGGCGACGACGGCCCCAATGCCACGACGTTGGTCTTCACGCCCGACGCCGGGGCACGATTGATCGGCGGGGTCGAGCAGCTCACCGCGCCCGAGCGCCGCTACGACGCCGTGTTCGGCATGGAGATCGGCACCTTCGAGAAGAAGGCCCGCTTCGCGCAGCGGGTGGAACTCACGGCCCCCGAAGCCACGGTGGGGGTGGCGCTGGAGTGGATGATCTGCAACGACAGCAGCTGCATGCCGCCCGAGGAGACCGAGTTGAAGATACGCATCCCGGAACACGGGGCAACAACGATCGCGCAGACTGCGGCAGATGAGGACGACCCCGAAACAGACACCATACCCCCCGTATCCTCTGCTGACGGTTCCGGCTCGCTGTGGGCGCTCATCATCGAAGCGATCCTGTGGGGCTTCGCCGCGCTGCTGACCCCCTGCGTCTTTCCCATGGTGCCGATGACCGTCTCCTACTTCCTCAAAGGCGAGGGCGGCCCGGCCATGGGGCGGCTGCGGGCGGCGCTCTACGGAGCGTTCATCGTGGCGCTCTACACACTGCCCATCGCCGTCATCATTCTGATTACGCGTCTGGCGGGCGGCGATGCCGTGACGGCCGACATCTTCAACTGGCTGGCGACGCATTGGCTGCCCAACCTCGTCTTCTTCGCGGTGTTCATGATCTTCGCCGCGTCGTTCTTCGGGGCGTTCGAGATCACGATGCCCTCGTGGATGGTCAACAAAGCCGATGCCCGGGCCGACACCAAAGGGCTGGGGGGCATCTTCTTCCTGGCGTTGACGCTGGTGCTCGTCTCGTTCTCGTGCACGGGGCCGATCGTCGGCTCGGTACTCATCAAATCGACCTCCGGCGAGTTCTGGACGCCGATCCTCACCATGCTGGCGTTCTCGGTGGCTTTCGCGCTGCCCTTCACCCTCTTCGCACTCTTTCCCTCGGTGCTCAAAAAGCTGCCCCGAAGCGGCGGCTGGCTCAACTCGGTGAAGGTCGTGATCGGCTTCGTCGAGGTGGCGCTGGGCTTCAAGTTCCTGTCGGTGGCCGACCAGACCTACCATTGGGGACTGCTCGACCGCGAGGTCTACCTGGCGATCTGGATCGCGGTGTTCTCGCTGCTGGGTCTCTACCTGTTGGGCAAGCTGAAGTTCGCGCACGACAGCGACCTGCCCCATATCGGCGTGGGTCGTCTGGCGCTGGCGATCGCGGTCTTCGCGTTCGTGATCTACATGATTCCGGGCATGTGGGGCGCGCCGCTCAAAGGGCTGTCGGGCTATCTGCCGCCGCTCACCACGCAGGATTTCGTCGTGACTCCGAACAACGGCATCCCTGCGGCACCCCGCACTGCCGCACCGATCGGCGCGGCTCCCAATGCCGCAGCAGAGGGGTCGGTCGCTCCCGGCCGCGGCAAATACAGCGATTTTCTCCGCCTGCCCCACGGGTTGGAAGGGTTTTTCGATCTGCAGGAGGCCGAAGCCTATGCCGCCCGGGTCGGCAAACCGCTGTTCATCGATTTCACGGGCCACGGCTGCGTCAACTGCCGCGAAATGGAGGCGCGCGTATGGTCGGCGCCCGAGGTGCTGCAGATGCTGCGCGACGACTATGTGATCTGCGCCCTCTACTCCGACGACAAGAAAACGCTGCCCGCCGCCGACTGGGTGACCACCGACACGGGCAAGGTGCTGAAAAGTTTAGGCAAAATCAACTCCTACTACGCGCTGAAGACCTACGGCGTGAATGCCCAGCCCTACTATGTGCTGCAGGGGCGCGACGGCCGGCCGTTGGTGCCGCCGCGAGGCTATGATCTCGATGCGGAGGCATTCGCAGCGTTTCTGAAAAGCGGCATAGAAGCGTACGACAGACAAAAGCAATGAAAACAGGCGCCTGAATTCAGGCGCCTGTTTCGCTACTTGTCGGTGTGGTCGGCAGATTGTCGGGAGTAGGCCTCCTCGACCTCGCGGGCCTTGTCGTGATGCTGCCGGGCCGTGGGCGCTTCGCCCTCGTGCACCAACCGGTCGACCGCATGTTCGAAATTCTTTTCGCAAGGCGAGCAAACGTCGCGGTTCTTGTCGTTGTCTTTCATGATCCGAATGGTTTAGAATTACAACGCCGAGACCTGCAAATCGCACGCCGAAAAAGCGACACGCGGCATCGGACGAAACGGGAGCGCCCGCCGACCGATCAATTTCCGTTTTTCCGTTCGGCTTCGAGCTGCGCCCGCGACTTGGATTTGGTGACCAGCCACACGCCCGCGAAGACGCAGAACGCCGCGAAACCCTTGGTCGGGCCGAAGGTGTCCAACCCTATGACGACCGTGAAGACCACCGCCACGACGGGCTGCACGTAGTTGTACATCGAGACCACCGTAGGCCGCAGAAAACGCTGCCCGACGGGCACCATGAGATAGGAAATGAACGTCGAGCAGACCACGACATAGCCGATGCCGCTCCATGTGGCGGGCGCCAGAGCGGCGTAATCGACCTCGGTCAGCGGACGGTAATAGATGCACACGGCGACCACGGCGGCGAAGAGGAACATCCACTTCATGGTCGTGACGGGCGAATAGCGGACGATCGTGTCGCGGAACGCCGTGAGGTAGACGGCATAGCTTATGGCGCTGACGATGCAGAGGATGTCGTCGCCGACGCTCGACGCCTGCCCCGCCCCGTGCCGGCTCACATAGACCAGCAGCAGCGCCCCGAAGCACCCCAGGGCCACGCCGCCCGACTTGAGCCAGGTGATCGGCTCGCGCAGGAAGACGGTAGCCAGGATCATGGTCAGCACGGGCACGATCGTGGCGATGATCGACGAATCGATGGGCGACGTGAGCGACAAACCCCACAGAAACAGCATCTGGTTGAGCTGGATGCCGAATACCGACGCCAGCAGCAGCATGAAGATGTCGCGCGGCGCGACCCGCTCGCGAGGCAGGAAACACGAGACCGCCCAAAACAGCAAGGCGGCGCCCACCATGCGGTAGACGCTCAACGCGAAAGGATTGACCCCGCCGGGATTCTCGCCCGAGACCAGCACGCTCTTGCAGATCGGGGCGTTCAGACCCCAGACGATGTTGGCGACCCACAGCGCCGCATGGCCTTTCAATTTACCGCTGTCCATAAAAAAATCCGGCTGAAAACGCACCGAAATCCGGCCGCTGCATTCGTCTATTCTTTCAATAGGTTGTTGCGCCACGCATCGGGCACGGGACGGCTTTGCTGCGCGACGAAATCGAAGACCACCATCACCGAGCGGCTCTCGGAGCGCACCTCGCCGCCCACCGACAGACGCTGCAGGAGCGTGATGCTCTTGTTACCGACCCGCTCGCACGTGGTGGTCACGCACACGTCGTCGTGCATGCGCACCTGCCCGAAATAGGAGGTGGAAGTGGAGACGGTGACGATCCGCAGATCGCCCAGCAGCACTTCGGCGCCCAGAATCTTCTCGTAGTAGTCGAGCTTGCCGACATCGAAATAGCTCTGCTGCGCGACGTTGTTGACGTGCTGGAACGGATCGAGGTCGATGAACCGCTTCTGAACGGGGGTTTCGAGCGTACGGGCCATCACTCGCGAATGATTTTCACCTCGCCGCCCTCGCCGAAAGCGATGATCGACGAAGCCTTGCGGGTGGGTTTGCCCTCGAACCGGGGGTCGACGACGAAATCGACCCCGTCGACGATTTCGCGGGCCACGTCCTGCAGCCCCACAGGCGTCTCTTCGCCTGAAACGTTGGCCGAAGTGGAGACGATCGGCCGCCCGAAAGCGCGGAGCAGCCGCCGGCAGAACTCGTGATCGGGCACCCGCACGCCGAGCGTACCCTCGTCGGGGATCAGGTTGGGCGCCACCCCCGAGGCTCCGGGCAGGATCAGCGTCAACGGACTGGCAGCCAACTCCATGACCTCGAACGCGATGCCGGGCGCACGGTCGACATAGCGCACGACCATGTCGGCCGAAGCACACAGCACGAGCATCGACTTCTTGTTCTCGCTCTGCTTGAGGCGGTAAATCCGGGCCACGGCGTCGCCATTCGTGGCGTCGCACCCCAGGCCCCAGACCGTATCGGTGGGATAGAGGATGACGCCGCCCGCGCGCAGCACTTCGGCTGCCCGGGCGACCTCCTCCTGCATGGCATCGGGCTGCGGCATGGCCTATTTCATCACGACCTCGGCGCTGCCGATCATCCGGCCCTCGCAATAGAGCTGGATGCCGTAGGTGCCGGCGGTGAACCCGCTGCTGTTGAAGTAGATGCCTACCTCCAGATCCTGGTTCTGGTAGTCGACCTCACGCATGGCGGAATAGGGCAGACGCTCGCCCTCGAACTCGAAAGTCGGCGTGGCCTCGGTGGTGAGCACATAACCGTCGGGCGAAGCGATGCGCACATAGACGGCTTTCTCCCCGGGAGCGGCGAGATCGTTGGCCGCGAGGATGAAATCGACGCGCAGACGTGCGGCGTTCTTGATCCGCGACACGGGTTTGCTTTTGTCGTTGAGCGCCGCCAGGCGGATGTCGCGGGCACGGATCACCGAACCCACGCGCACCTTGTTGTTCAACTCGGCGGCCTTCTCCTCGGCCATGTCGGCGCGCAGGCGGGCCGACGAAATCTCCTTGCGGTAGGAGACGTTCTCCTGCAAGAGCTGCTTGTTGAGCGTATTGAGCGAATCGATCTGCCGGATATAGCCGCGCATGATGGTGCGCAGCGTCCCGACCTCCTTTTCATACTGCTTGATCTTGGCCAGGTTCCACGACCGCTCCTGCCGGAGCCGCGACATCAGCGAATCGGCACGGCCGCGCTCGAACGAAAGGCTGGCCGAAATGGTGTCGTTGGCGATCTGCAGGTTGTCGAAATCGGTCATCAAACGGCCCAGATCGTTCTGGATCGAATCGCGATCGGCCTGCAGAATGCGGTTGTCGAGCATCTGCTGGCGATGGATGCCGAAATAGAGCGCCGAAAGCGCCACCAGAATCACCGAAAGGATGATGATGACGATGCGGTAGCCGCGGATCGACTTGGCGGCATCGGACTGCGGAGCGCGGAAATCCTCGTCCTCGAACTCCGAGGGGTCGTAACCCAGTTTATCCTCTTGCATAATGGTCTGAATTGATGATGCAAAAATAAACAAAAAAACTCATAATCGCACCTCCCCTTTCGGGATTCGGTTTTTTTATCGTATATTTGCGAGCATAGGGCGGATATGGTGTAATTGGTAGCCACGTCAGACTTAGGATCTGATGCCTTACGGCGTGGGGGTTCGAGTCCCTTTATCCGCACAAAAGAGACCCGAAAGGTCTCTTTTTTTACTTTTGCGGCGGCAACCGGAACAACCGAAAAAAGATAGAAATCGGCGAAAAATTGTTTTTCCTGCGGGAAAACATTACTTTTGTAAACAAACGTGAATCCATATGAACAATAGACTGCTCGACGAACGTCTTGCCGCATTCAGCGCCTGGTGCCGGGAGAACGCCGGTCGGACACGACAGGAAGAATCGGCTCGGGAGAAGCTCTCCCGACAAGTCCGTTCTTATACCGAACAACGACTGCGGACGATGAGCGAAAAAGCATTCTTCGATCTGCTGTCGCCTCTGTGGGCCATGCTGATGTGGGGCAACAAACGCTATCAGGTCGACAATATCATCGAAGCCAACGGCATGCCGCTGCTGCGGACGCAGTTCGCCAACCTGCTCTACGGCACGCAAAGCATCGACAAGCGCTGGGACGAGTTCCGCTCCAAAATCAAAGGCGTCGGCCCGGCTATCATGAGCGAGTTGTTGTGCAAGATGTATCCGGACGAGTATTTGTTGTGGAACCGCAAGACCTACACCGGATTCCGTGCTTTAGAGATCGCGGATATCCCGCGCTACGAAGCCCGGTTGGACGGCAAGACCTACGCCCGACTGAACCGAACGGGGCACGATCTGCTAACCCATGCCCGGAAAACGCATGCAGCCGTGGTTTCGGATATGCTCGCCCTCAACGTATTCATCTGGCAGGAGCTGCAAATAGAAAGCTCCGTCGAAACAGAGACGACCCCGTCCCAGGAAGAGGCACTGCCCGAGAACAAGAAAGAGGCCGCGTTCATCCACAACGACATCCGCGACAAGATCGCCGAAATAGGCCGTTTCCTCGGATTCCACGCCGAAGTGGAGAAACGCGTGGCGACGGGCGCCGTGGTCGATGCGACGTGGGAGGTGACGATCGGCAACATGGGACGCGTGATCTACGTGTTCGAGGTGCAGACCTCCGGCTCGATCGACAGTCTGCTGCTCAACCTCATGAAAGCCAAGAACAACAAAGCCGTACAGGGGATCATCGCCGTGACCGACCGGCAGCAGATCGAAAAAATCCGCCGCGAAGCGGAGGCACTGGCGATCCGCGACGAAATCAAATATTGGGACTATATCACCGTGCTGAAGGTGCACGAATCGTTGCAGTTCGTCAACGAATCGATCAACAATCTCGACCTGGTGCCCGCCGGGTTGTGATCGCGGCACGCGAATTGCCGGGCGGAGAGGCGGATAAAACCATTCCGCTATGAAAAACATCTCCTTATTGATCGAACGGTCGAAGCAGGCCGTGCGTTACTGGTGGTTGATGCTCCTGGTCGGCATACTGCTGCTGGCTCTGGGCATCCTGGTATTCGTCTATCCGGCGCAAAGCTACGTGGGACTGGCCGTGATCTTCGGCTGGGCCATACTGGCGGCCGGCATTCTGGAAGTCGTGCTCTCGGCGACCAACGACCATTTCGTCACCGGCCGCGGCTGGATGCTGGCCGGCGGGATCATCCAGATCATCCTGGGTCTGATCCTCATTTTCAACGTGGCGCTGTCGGCCGCCATGCTGCCCATCGTGCTGGGTTTCTGGCTGCTGATGCGTGCGTTCGCCACCATCGGACTGGGCGGCGACATGCGTGCCATAGGAGTCTCCGGCGCAGGCTGGACGATCGCCAGCGGCATTCTGCTGACGATCTGCGCCCTGTGGATGCTGTTCCGCCCGCTGGTCTTCGGCACGACCGTGGTGGTCGTGTGGGTCGGCATCGCGCTGCTCATCGCCGGCATCGCGGCCATATCGCTCTCGCTGCAGCTCCATGCCTCGCACCGCTGCCTGATAAAAGGCGACTGTTGAACAGGGTCGCAATCCGACGCTGTTCCGCCGACGGCAGCCCTGGTTTCCCTTGCTTTGGATTCGGGAGCGTCGCCGTTGCCAAGCAAAAAACGAAAGGAGCCGGATAACCGGCTCCTTTCTTCATCAAAAAACAACCCTCAATTATCCCCGGGCCGGAGAACGTCCGAAAGATAGTGATGCAGATAATAGAGATCGGCCTCTCCCTGAATCACCTCTTTCATCATCAAATCCTCCTCCTCGGAGATGGCGTTGTACGAAACTTCTTCTTTGTCGATATCTTCCATAGGCTCTCAACTTTTAGCGTTGTTATTCGAATAACGGAAATCCCGCGGCGATTAGTATGCCGGGATCAGCACAAAATCAGATTTTTTTCCTTGATCATGCGGCGCAGGTTGATCAGCGCATAGCGCATGCGCCCCAGGGCCGTGTTGATGCTCACTCCGGTCTGCTCGGCGATCTCCTTGAAGCTCCGGCCCGCGAAGTAACGCATCATCACCACTTCGCGCTGCTCGGAAGGCAACAGCTCGATCAACGCACGCACGTCGCGCTCGGTCTGGCGCGCGACCAGCTCGTCCTCGACCGTCTTGTCGGCGAGCCGCAGCGAACCCAGCACGTCGTAGCCAGCCTCGGCTTCGGTGAGGGTCTTGCTCTGGCGCTGTGCCCGGAAGTAGTCGATCACCTGGTTGTGGGCGATGCGCAGCACCCACGAAAGGAACTTCCCCGAATCGGTATAGCGCCCTTCGTCGATCACGCGCACGGCTTTGATGAATGTCTCCTGGAAAATGTCTTCCGCCGTATCGCGATCCTTGATCATCATCCGAATATAATCGCGTACCCGACGGCTGTGGCGCTCGATGAGTTGCGAAACGGCACTCCGATCGCCCGAGAGATAGCGGTCGAGCAGCGCCCGGTCGCTCAATGCTTGTACGTTCATACTCTTTTCTCCTATAAATGGTTGCAAAGAGTAGAGTTTGTCCGATAGGCAATTTCGTTTAAATGGCCGGCCGAGCCGGCGGTCTGCGGAATCCGGGCATTCCGGAGCGCCTCGACATGGGCAAGATACGCACTTTTTTCGAAAAAACCAAATCGAGTCTACTCCGACCGAATCCCCCGGGACTCTTTTTTCGACCGGAACGTGCAAATTCCATGCCCCGAACGTATATAAAAAACTTCCGGCATCGCTGCCGGAAGTTTTCAACGAAACACGAGGTTTTCAGGCCTTGGGATTGGCACCCCACTCGTTGGAGCCGGACTGGCTGTCCTGGCACCAGAGGTAGATCAGGTAGATGGCGCCCAGCACGGGAACCAGGCAGATCAGATACCACCAGCCGCTCTTGCCCGCGTCGTGCAGACGGCGCACGCCGACGCTCAACGAGGGAACCAGCACGGCCAAACCATAGATCGAACCCAGCAGCGTGAAGTGAAGCAGGCTGCCGATGATACCCAGAACGATCGAAACCACCCAGTTGATGAGCATGAACATCCAGAACTCCTGGCGACGGGCGCGACTCTTGAAGTCGGCATAATGCTCCTTGATGACGGTCAAATACCAATTCATAGCAATACTTGTTTGAGTTAATAATTCTTTAGCGCCTACTCTGTTACGGGATTTTCGGCTACTTCCATCGTTTCCTAATAGCTGCGGGCGAAGAGGACGCGGCGGTGCGACGGCTTGCCCGAGAAGACGCAGGTGCCCTCCTCGTCGACGGCATCGACCGGAATGCAGCGGATCGTGGCCTTGGTGGCCTCCTTGATCGCCACCTCGGTCTCGACGGTGCCGTCCCAGTGGGCCGAGATGAAGCCGCCCTTCTCGTCGAGCACGCGCTTGAACTCCTCCCAGGTGTCGACGCGCGTGATCATCGAATTGCGGAAGTCGAGCGCCTTGCGGAAGATATTTTCCTGAATGGCCGTCATCAGACCCTCGACATATTCGACCAGCCCCTGCTGCGAAAGGGTCTCTTTTTCCAGCGTGTCGCGGCGCACGAGTTCGACGGTGCCGTTCTCCATGTCGCGGCCGCCCATGGCCAGACGCACGGGCACGCCCTTGAGTTCGTATTCGGCGAACTTGAAGCCCGGGCGCACGTTGTCGCGGTCGTCGATCTTCACCGAGATGCCCTTGGCACGCAGCCCGGCGGCGATCTGCTCGAAACGGGCGACGATCGCGGCCAACTGCTCCTCGGTCTTGTAGATCGGCACCATGACGACCTGAATGGGCGCCAGCTTGGGCGGCAGCACCAGACCGTTGTTGTCGGAGTGAGCCATGATGAGGGCGCCCATCAGGCGGGTCGAGACGCCCCACGACGTGGCCCACACATATTCGAGCTTGCCCTCCTTGTTGACATACTGCACGTCGAACGCTTTGGCGAAGT
>CAYSJF010000018.1:0-25089 GCA_964431265.1 uncultured Alistipes sp.
TCGACCAGATTTCGGGCGACTACTCGGGGCAGAACATCCGCGACTACCTCTCGGCCATCGACGACGTGGCGCGCGAGCCATGGGCCGACCGCGAGCGCATGGGCTGCGTGGGAGCCTCGTATGGCGGTTACTCGGTCTACTACCTGGCCGGCTGCCACGACAAGCGCTTCAAGGCTTTCATCGCCCACTGCGGCATCTTCGACTTCGACGCCATGTATGGCCAGACCGAGGAGCTGTGGTTCGTGAACAACGACTACGGCGGCCCCTACTGGGATCGGGACAACGCCGTGGCGCAGCGCTCCTACGCTCATTCGCCGCACAAATATGTCGACAAGTGGGACACGCCGATGCTGATCTTCACGGGCGAAAAGGATTTCCGCATCCCCTACACCCAGTCGCTCGAAGCCTTCACGGCGGCCCGCGTGCGCGGCATCCCGGCGCGGCTGGTGGAGTTCGAAAACGAAGCGCACCAGGTATTCAAACCCCAGAACTCGCTGGTGTGGAACCGCGAATTCTTCGGGTGGCTCGACAAATACGTGAAACAGCGATAAGCCGCGGAATCGGGCGACGGAGCATATCCGCCGCCCGATTTTTTCCCGTTTTCGTGATGAAAAACCGGGCGTTCGTTGAAAATATTTCTTTTCGGGAAATAAGTTGTCTATTTTTGCAGCGGATTCGAAAAGGTATCTTCATGAGGATTATCAAACGGTTAGCCGCTCTTGCGACGGTCGCAGCGCTTGCGACGGTCGTCGTCGCATGCCGCAAAGAGGGCGACTCTCCGAAAGACACCGAGGTGCGCCGCACGATCGAGGTGCGCATCGCCGCCCCTGCGACCCGCACGGCGCTGGGCGACGACGGCCTGAGCCTGAAGTGGACGAAGGGCGACCGTCTGGCGCTCTGGGCCTACGACAACGCCGCGCCGGTGTTCGAGGCGGTGCCGTTCAGATTCTGGTACCACACGGGAGCGGACGACCGCGGCATGTTCGTGGGGACGGTAGACCCCATGCCGGCGGGCACCTACACCTACTACGGCGCCTCGCCGCTGCCCGAAGCGACCGACGGCACGCGCGTGAGCTACACGATTCCCGCCGTGCAGAGCGGCGCATGGGACAGCCGCTACGACATCATGCTGGCGTCCACGCAGGGCGACGGACTCCAGGAAGAGCTGCTGAACGAAGTGAATCTGCACTTCCGGCATAAGGTGCATGCGCTGCAGATCACGATTCCCGAGGGCCGCAACCGTCTGGGCCGCCCGATCGAAAAGCTGCGCATCGACTTCGGCCGTCCCGTGGCGGGCCGCATGACGTGGGACATGGCGGCTCCCGACGCGGCACCGCAAATGGAGCGCACGACGAATGCCGTGACGCTCGATTTCGCGACGCCCGTGGACGAGGGCGACACTTTCTGGGTCTATATCGCACCGACCGATTTGCGGGGCGTCGAGGTGAAATTCACGGCCACGGACGGGACGGAATATTCGTGGCCGCTGGCGACCTATGCTTTCGAGGAGTGCCCCGCGGGCGTAGCCACGCCGGTGACGCTGACCATACGCGAAGCGCGCCCGCAGCGCGACTACCGGCTGACGGTAGACCCCGCGCATCTGGGCGAGGCGGTGACCGAAATCGATTCGGTCGCGATGCCCGCGGGCTATGAATTCCCGGCGCTGGAACCCTGCAGCACAAGCCGGCAAATCGTCGCGAACGGCGACGGGACATTTTCACTGAAGATTTTCGCCGACCAGTCGTTCGCCGACGTGCAGCAAATAGGCCTGGGCGTAGGCTCGGAGAACACCGAGGGCGTCTACGGCAAGCGCTGCGAAGTGCTCGGCGCGACCGCCGACGGCTGCACGGTCATGGCACCCTATCTCTTTTTCGAGGACTTCGACGGAATCGGCGATTATTCCACGGAGAACGCCGCCGACCTGTCGGACTGGGGCCTGCCGAACTGGAGCGGTGCCCGGGCGCATACCGATCCCGGCAACTGCATCGTGGCCACCTGCTATGTAAGCAGCCATAGCGGAATCACCAATTCGCGGCACAAAGGGCGCGTAGACACCTCCCGGCTGCCGATCAGAAACGGAAAAACCATCGACGTGAAGGTATCGTTCGACATGGGGTACAACAACCACAGCGGAACGGAAGGCAACAGAGCCGTAGCGACCTGCACGTTCGGACGCACCGACACCACCGCGCCGGCGATCGACGCCGATAACGAGTTCTCCCACGCCGTTTTTACGGAAAAACAAGTCAAGAAACTCTCCGACAGCCGGAATCTGCCCGACAAACTCGCCGATCAGACTGTGGCGGGATGCAATTCGTCGTCGCGACTTTCATGGCAGATATTTACGTATAAGTCATCGGGATGGTATGCCGTTACGAATGTCTATTACGACTGCTACATCGACAACATCCGCGCAACGATCGCACACTAAAATGAAACGATATATCGCCATACTTTTGCCGACGCTGCTGACGGCGGCGTGCTCGAAGCACGTCGGGGAGGGCGCGGCCACGGGCTACGGCTCGATAGGCGTGGAGGCCGAGTGCACGCAGGTCGTCGACGCCCGCACGCGCGCCTATGTGGAGCTGCCGGCCGGGGACTACAGCGTCCCGGAGGTCGCCGACCTGGGGCTGCGGGTGGAGAGCGCCGATCCGGAGTACGACTTCGTGCAGGAGTGGGAGACGCTGCAGAGCTACGACCCGGAGAACGACTGGCTATGGGCCACGCTCTACACGGTGGTGCTCTTCGCGGACACGGAATACCGGGGTGTCGCGGCGAGTCCCGAGGGGGCGGACATGCCCTATTTCGAGGGTCGCGCGCGGCTTCGCGTGGTAGCGGGAATCGAACCGACGCCGGTGCGCGTCACGGTGAAGGTGGCCAACACGATCGTGCGGATCGCTTTCACCGAGCGGTTCAGGGGCTACTTCGCCAACGGCGCGAAATTCACGCTGACGACGGACGCCGGCAACGAATTCGACGTGGATTATACGGCCGGCGCCAAGGAAAAGACGACCTATTTCTATGTCCGTCCGGCCCGCTTCACCATTGCGGGCGAGGCGACCAAGCAGGCGCCCTCGCCCACGCTGCCTCCGCAGACCGTGAAGTTCGCCGCCACGGTGAACGCCGCGCCGGCCGCCGGCACGCTCTACACCTATACGTTCGACCTATCGGACGCAGGCAGCACGGACGGAGTGATTTTTACGCTCAACGACGACCCGATCCGCACGGAGATCATCGACGAGGAACTCAACGACAAGGCCAAACCCGACTCCGCACCCGGCACCCGATCCGTCCCGACGGAGGGACAGCGACCGGGCGCTCCGGCTGCTGCGGCAACCCGTTAACCGACACCGAATATGAAAACGACGATGCGAAAATATCTTGCGGCGCCCCTCGGCATGCTTCTGCTGCTGACGTCCGCCTGTGTGAAGGAGACTTCGGGATTCGAAGGCGGCGGCGAGCCGGACGAAGGCCCCAACGTGGGCTATCTGGCGCTGGCGTCGCTCGACGCGACGATCGAAGAGCGTCTGGAGGAGATCGGCCCCGCACGCGGCACGCGCGCGGCGAATACCGATCTGGACAGCTACATGGTGGAGATTCTCGACGCGCAGGGCAACCCGGTGGAAATCACGGACGGCAACGGCGAGCCGACGAGCCGCTTCGCCTATGGCGACCGGCCCGAACTGATCGAGCTGCCGGTGGGCCGCTACACGCTATCGGTATGCTCCGGCCCGACGCCCGACGTGGCCCGGGAGGGCGACGAAGGGTCGCCGACCTACGGCGCGACGCAGATCTTCACGATCATCAAGGAGCAGACCTCGACGCTGCAGAACATGACCTGCCGCCTGCTGACGGTGCGGGCGACGGTCGCCTACAAGGATACGCTCATCGCCACGATGAGCGACGACACGCAGTCGGAGCTGGTGCTTTCGGGCGATCGTTCGTTCGTATTCGAAGGGGTCTATCCCGAAGATATCGTCTATCTGAAACCCAAGGAGGGGCAGACCAACCCGCTGATCCTCTATCTGACCACCGTGTTCGACGGCAAGCCGATCACCCGCCAGCCCCTGCAGGTGGCCAAGAACGCCAAGGCGGGCGAATGGCGCAGAATAGAGGTCAACATCCAGCACGCCGAAGACGGCACGATCATCATCAACGCCGAGGTGGAGACCTGGGTGGCCGGCAAGCCGGTGGACGTGGACGTGGTGACGCTGGCCGCGCTCTGCGAGGAGCCGATTCCGGATGAAAACGACCCGAACGCTCCGAAACTGGAGTGGCCCGGCCATGCGCTGGACGAGCCGATCAGGCTGACGCAGGACGAGTTCGACGAAGAGGGCCATTTCATTGCGCCGTGCGACTTCACGATGACCTCGACGACCCCGATAACCTCGTTCGAAATAGCGATAACGACCAACAACGCCGCATTCCGCAATCTGCTGGAGGCCAATGAGCTGACTCAACCCTGCGACATGTTCACCGTGGAGGGACCGGCCCGCACGCTCCTGCGCTCGTGGGGATTCCAGGCCATACACCTCAACGTGACGGAGCGCACCTTCTCGCTCGCGGACCTGATGCGGGTGCTTTTCGACTACGAGGGACGCCACACCTTCACGCTGACCCTGGCCAACGAAGCCGGCATGAAGAGCAGCTACGCGCTCGCGATCGAGGTCGACCCCTCGGGAGGCGCCGATCCGCGCATCAAGTGGGACGGATACGACATCAAGCAGCGCTACGATACGTTCGAGGGCATGGAGGTGAACATCAAAGTCACGGCCACGCAGGGAGTCGCCTCGCTGCTGGTGAGCATCGAGGGCGCGCTGGATCTGGACGGAATGATCCCCGCACAGTTCGACCTGACCGACCCCGAAGCCGCCATGGAGGGTCTGGGCGCCACGCTCCGCAAATTCGGATTCCCCACAGGCGACGAGGTGATCGGACAGACGGAGCTGGATTTCTCGATCACGACATTCATCCCGCTGCTCGACACGTTCAAGGGCGATTCGGACTTCCGCCTGACGGTGGTCGACGCGGCGGGCAACACCGCGACCGAAGCGATCATGCTGCGCGTAAACTGATTCCGAGATGAAAACGAAAGCCGCATATCTTCTGCTGCTGGGCTGCATGGCGTTTTTCGCCGTGTCGTGCTCCGAAAAGGCAGATTCTACGACGTCGAATCCGGAACAGGGGTGCGTGACGTTCGCCATAGACACGCACACCCGTGCCGAAATCGACGACTCGCAATATCCGTGGTCGCGCTGCGCCATACGCATCTACAAGCACACCGAAGTCGACGGCGAGCCGCGCAAAGAACTCATCCGCCGCTACAACTCGCGGCGCGAGCTGCCCGAGGCGCTGTGGCTGCTCACGGGCGACTACTCGATCGCCGTAGAGCTGGGCGACCAGAGTGCCGCGAGCTTCGACAAGCCTTTCTATCGGGGCGAAAAGGCGTTCACGATAGCCCAGGGGGCGACGACCGTGGAGGTCGAGTGCCGGGTGGTGAACACGATCGTGAAAGTCGTCTACGACCCGACGATCGCCGCCACGTTCAAGGAGAGCTACTCGACGACGGTGGCGTTCGACCAGCCGGCGGGTTGGGAAACCTCGGCGAGCGTCGCAGGGCCTCATCTGACGTTCGAGAAGACGGCCGCCGGCTATTTCCTGTTGCCGGAAAAGACCTCAACGCTCGACTGGTGTTTCTGCGGCAGCGGCGAAAAGGACGGGGCGCCCCTGGAGCTGAAAACGACCGGCACGAAAGCCATAGAAACCACGCCGGGTCTGTGTTACGAGCTGAAACTCAAATATTCCAAGGATCTGGGCGGATTCCTCGACTTCACGCTGTCGCTCGACGAGTCGTTCGACGAAATCGACGACCCGATCACGTTCGTGCCCAATCCGCAGATCGCGGGCGTGGGGTTCGACATGAGCGAGCCGCAACGTTTCGAGACCCGGCCTCTGGCGTTCACGATCGCCTCGATCGGCGACATGCAGACCGTAAGCATCGAAACGGCGGCAGGGATCGTATATGAAGTAGCGGCCGCCACGGCTCCCGAGAACGCCGACGGCATAGCGGTGGAGTGCGCCGACGAGGCGAACCTCACCGTGACGCTGGGCGCGCGATTCTTCGCGCAACTGCCCGGCGGAGACAATGCGTTGAAAATCATCGCGACGGACTGCGACGGCGGCGAGGGCGAAAAGACACTGACCGTCCGCACGTCGGGGGCGCTGGCTCCGACGTCCGATCCGTGGTTCGACGACCTGAAATGGCGTGCCTGCATCCTGCAGGCGACGAGCGCCGCGACGCTGGAGTACCGCTATCAGGGCGAAACGGAGTGGAGCACCGCCGAGCTGACGCAGCCCGAGGGCGACATCCGCACCACGACCCAGCCCCTCGCACGCATAGGCACTATTTGCGAATACCGTCTGCTGCTCGACGGGGTACCGACCGGCGCCGTGCAGCACATCGCCTATCCGCAGGGGCCGCAGGTCTACAACGCGGGATTCGAAGTATGGACGGGGTCGTCGCCCCTGCTGCCCTACACGTCGGGCGCCGACCAGTGGTGGGATACGGGCAACCACGGCTCGGCAACCTTGAGCGTGAACGTGACGACCAGCGCGAAAGACGCCCGTCCCGGCTCGGCCGGCACGACCTCGGCCAAACTGCAATCGCAGTATGTGGCGATGCTGGGCATCGGCAAGTTCGCGGCGGGCAACATCTTCGTGGGCCAGTATCTGGGCACCAACGGCACCAACGGTTCGATCGGATTCGGCAAGCCGTTCGCTTTCACCTATCGGCCCAAGGCGCTCCGGTTCTGGTACAAGGGCACCGTGGGGTCGGTGGATCATGCCGGCGGCAGCGTGAACAAGGGCGACTCGGACGTCAACCAGATCTACCTATGTCTGTGCAAGATGGAGGGGCCGCATGTCGTCGATACCCGCTACACAGAGACGTTCCTCAACTTCGCCGAGAACAATAAGACCATGCCCTACTGCTCCCAACTGAACGGAGCGAGCAGCGCCAACGACCGGACGGACGGCCATATCGTCGCCTGGGCCGAGTGGAACAACACGCAGTCGATGCCGGAGTGGACCGAGATCACGCTCGACCTGCACTACAACGAAGAATACGAGGGCGAAGTGCCGACCTATCTGCTGCTGACCGCCTCGGCCAGCAAATACGGCGACTACTTCGCCGGTTCGACGTCGAGCTGCATATACCTCGACGACATGGAACTGGTCTACTGACTCCGATAAACCGCACGCATGGGATCGATCCGAACCGTTTTGCTGACCGTCGCGCTGCTGGGCGCGTTCGTCCGGGCCGAAGCCGGGACGAAGAATCCCGTGACCGCGACACCGCACGAGACCGAAAGCGCAAGGACGTCCGAAAGTCGCGACGCCGAGGGGATCGCCGTGCCCGGGAGTGCGGCAACGGAGACCGGGGCTGAAGCGGCGACGGCCGGAAACGCACGATGGTCGGACGAAGACGACGATGCTTCGCCGACGATCAACGAAATCCGGCGGCAGCGCGGTCTGGTCGACGTGAAACACGTGTTCGTTCCTGCGGGGCAGTGGATTTTCGGCGGCATGGCGTCGTACTCGACCCATGTGAACGACGGCTACACGTTCCTCATCGTCGAGGGCATCGAATCGGACGGCTACACCTTCAAGATCAGCCCCCTGATCGGCTACGCGCCGCGCGACAACATGGCGTTCGGCGTCCGCGCCATCTATTCGCGCACGCTGCTGCGCGTGGACGGCGGAGCCTTGAGTCTGGGCGACGAGGAGTCGGGCACCGAGATCACGGCCGACTACTACTATTCGCTCAAGCACACCTACTCCCTGGCGGCGATCTGGCGCCAGTATATCCCGCTGGGCCGCAACAAGCGCTTCGCGCTATTCAACGAGATGTCGCTCACGCTGGGCGGCCACCAAAGCAAGTTCGCGGCCGACAACCCCGTGCGCGGCACCTACGAGACGGGCACGTCGATCGCCCTGGGCGTCTCGCCGGGTTTGATCGCCTTCGCCACCAACACCATGGCCGTGGAGGTGAACATCGGCGTGATGGGCATCAGCTACACCCACAGCCGCCAAGTGAAGAACCAGGTGAAAACCGCCGACATGCGGTCGAGCAACATGAATTTCCGGATCAACCCGCTCTCGATCGGGTTGGGCGTATCGTTCCACCTATGACCCTCCCCGACCGATGAAGAACAAACTGCTGCATATCGCCCTGCTCGGGCTGCTGCTCGTCCCGGCGTTCCGCGCCCGGGCCGGAATTACGGCACTGGAAACCGCACAGCAACAAACAGATACAATTGCACGGGCAACCATTTCCATCGTCGACGCCCGACCGACTGAAACGGCCGATGGAACAGCCGCTCCTGTTTCCGAGACGCGGCACGAAGATAAAGGCGCACCTATAGAAGTAGAAACGGAAATCGAGGCGGTGACGATCGACGCCCTGCAAGATGCCGCACAGGAAAATAGTGCGGCTGCGGAGGAGCCGGCACCCGTCGGAACGGCAAGCGAACCGGAGGTGCGGTTCGGGGAGGACGGATCGACCGCCGGAACGGCAAGCGAACCGGCCGAGGTGCTTCGGGAATCCGACGCTGCAGCATCTTCTGTCGCCGTTTCGCCCCGGGGCATGCGGCTCAAGAAGCGTTTCCTGCCGACCAGCCGACGCATCGACCGCGAGATCAACAAAAACCGTTTCGTCTTCAAGGGCGAGACGATGTTCGGACTGACCGTCTCCTACGGCACGCTCTCGACCGAGGACGCGGACATGTTCCCCATATTCGAGAACATCGACCTGCGCGGCAACATCACCACCGTGAACCCGTTCGTGGGCTATTTCTACCGCGACAACCGATGCTTCGGCGTGCGGTTCGGCTACACCCACATCTCGGGCAGGCTGAATTCGCTCGGAATCAACCTGGGCGAGCAGAACGACATCGAACTCGAAATCCCGTGGCTCGATCTGACGAACGACCGCTATTCGTTCGGGTTGTTCCACCGCACCTATGTCCCCATAGACGAGAAGGGGCGCTTCGCCGTCTTCGGCGAGATCGAGTTGTCGATGGCGACGGGCGAGAACACGTTCGCCTACAAGTCGGGCGACAACTCCAAGCGTACTTCTTCGAAAAACACCACGGTCAAGGCATGGGTCAATCCGGGCGTAGCCGTCTATGCGTTCCCCAATGTCTGCGCGTCGATCTCGTTCGGACTGGGCGGATTCAAGTACACCCACATCCGCCAGTACGACGACCAGGGCATCAAGACCGGCGAACGCCACTACTCGAAGATGAACCTGCGGCTCAACATCGCCGACATCCGCATCGGTGTGACGGTGCACCTGTGGAACAAGAAAAAGGGCGACAGAACCTAAATAATTCACAATTCACAATTCACAATTCACAATTTTCCGCCTCTCGTTTATTATGACACGACCGGGACTCTACATACTGCTGCTGGCCGGGCTGCTCTCGGGCTGCATCGTCAACGACATACCCTACCCCGTGGTGGTGTGCTCGGTGGAGCGCATCGCGGCCGAGGGACTCTCGGGCGAACCGACGATCGATGCCGCGGCACGGCGGGTGATCCTGCCGCTGGAGGAGACGACCGACATTCTGGCCGTGGAGATCACCGAGTGCAAGGTCACCGACGAGGCGCGTATCACGGTGACGGAGGGGTCGCAGACGTCGACCCAGATCGTCGGGACACACGAGATGGCCGCCCCGCTCTATGTGACGCTCTCGATCTATCAGGACTACCTATGGACGATCGAGGCGCAGCAGACCATATCCCGCACGTTCACCGTGGAGGGGCAGATCGGCGCCACGGAGTGGGATTTGGCGACCCTGACGGCCAAAGTATACGTGGGGTTCGAAGACCTCTCGCAGGTGAAGGTCACGGCGCTCAAATTAGGGCCGCGCGACATCACGACCATGACCCATATCGACGATACGGTGCTGGACGAAACGAACTTCGATCTGCTGAACTTCGCCAACGGCAGTTGCGAGGTGGACGTAACCTACCACGGCCGCACGTGGGAGTGGTATCTGGAGGCCGAATACACCGAAGTGAAGGTGATGTTCTCGGGCATCGACGCCTGGACGCACTCGGCATGGCTGCGGGCCGACGGTCTGCGCGGCACGAAGCTGGGCTTCCGCTATCGCGAGCAGGGGGCCGAGGAGTGGATCGAGGTGCCGGAGGAGCAACTCGTGTTCGACGGCGGATCGTTCTCGACGCAGATCAAGGGTCTGCGGCCGCAAACGCTCTACGAAGCCGAGGCCTACTCGAACGACGACACGACGCAGATCGAGACCTTCACCACCGAAGCGCCCCTGCTCCTGCCCAACTGCGGGTTCGAGGAGTGGAGCCAGCCGGGCAAGGTCATCTATCCCTATGCGACGGAAGCCGACGCTTTCTGGGACAGCGGCAACAAAGGCTCGGCGACGGCGGGCACCACGATCTGCGAGGGCAGCCCCGACATCCGGCCCGGATCGGCGGGCGGCACCTCGGCGATGCTGACCTCGGCATTCGCATCGGTGTTCGGCATCGGCAAATTCGCGGCGGGCAACATCTTCGTGGGTACCTACGAGAAAACCGACGGCACCGACGGCATCCTCAACTTCGGACGTCCGTTCGCCACGCACCCCATAGCGCTGCGCGGCTGGATGAAGTACACGCAGGGACAGATCGACATCGACCTGTCGAAAACAGAGATGCCCTCGGGGCTGACGCTGACCAACGACGACATGGACGAGGGATCGATCTACATCGCCCTGGGTACCTGGACACCGGAAGAAGACGAGGGTACGGCCGAGTCGCCCGTGCAGATCCGCACGAAGAAAGCGAACCGGAAACTCTTCGACAAGGACAACCCGCGCGTGATGGGCTATGGCGAAAAAATCCTCGACAAGAGCGTCGACGAATGGCAGCAATTCACCATTCCGATCGACTGGCGCGACACGGGAACGACGCCCACGCACCTGATTCTGGTCTGCTCGACCTCGCGCTGGGGCGACTACTTCGTGGGGTCGACGCAAAGCCGCCTGTGGCTGGACGACTTCGAGCTGATATACGACTACGCGGATTTGTAAAACGGCTTTCCGCCATTCATCCCAGCGATTGCTACGCACGGTTCCCGCGGGCTACCGCGACCGCACGTCGGGAGCCTTGACGGCCGTCGGCACGGAGGGCAATTACGCCTCTTCCTCGTCGTACGCCGCAGGCAATGTCAACGCAGGCACCTTGTGGTTCGGGTCGGGCAACGTGAACCCGCTGAACAATGGGAATCGCGCCAATGGCCGTTCCGTGCGCTGCGTCCAGCATCTACCGGGAAGCCGTTTTTACCTTTACGACACCGATTCAACGCCATTTCAACGCCCGTTCAACGCTATTTCAACGCCATTTCAACGCCATTGCAGCGCTCGGTTCAATACCGTTTCAGTGCTCATTCGGCCCCCTACAGCATTCGGGTGCAGTGCATTTTCAGTGCTCTTTCAATGCTTTTTTGTTGTTTCAGCGTTCGGCCATGCAGCAATAGATGCGGTAGTGCTCGACCACGTCGTCGACATAGGCCTGGGTCTGCCGGCTGCCGGCGAAGCGGCCGCATTCGACGACCCGGTGGCGGTAGAATTCGGGCCGCGACTTCATCCGCAGATAGTATTTGACCACCTCCCACGAATCGGGATTCTCGCCATAGAAGCGGGCCAGGCGCCGCGCGTCGTTGACATGGCCCAGACCGCTGTTGTACGAGGCCAGGACGATGCGCAGCCGGTCTTCGTCGGGCGTGCCGTAGGCCATGTAGAGACCCTCCTCGATGCGGGTGAGCAGCTTGCAGGCCAGCCACACGTTGGTGGTGGGGTCGGCCGCCGTCTCGACGGGCACGCCGAACTGCCGCGCCACGGAGGGCATGATCTGCATCAGCCCCCGCGCACCCCGCGGCGAGACGAGGTAGGAGCGGAAGCGCGATTCGTGGTAGGCGATGGCCGACATCAGCCGCCAGTCGTGCCCCTCCGGCTCGCAGATGCCGCGCATCAGCTCGTCGTAGGGCGAAATGACATAGTCGTCGTCCGACAACAGGGAGTAGCCGTTGCTGAAGATGCCGGTCTCGGCAGGATCGGCGACGGTGGAGGTGCGGGAAGCCCAAAAGGCGACCAGAACCGTCAGGAACGCAAGCGCTGCAACTCTCTTCTTGAACATAGACATAGCGATTTACGGGCCGGCCCCTGCGGGAGTGCGGCTAATCGTAGAATCCCCACGAAATACCCATCTTGAACATGCCCGGGTTGAGCGGATAGCCGGCCAGCGCGAAATACTCGCCGTTGCCGAACAAACCCCGGTTCAGATGCTGGTATTTGAGGAAGATACGCATTCTTTTCCATTTGCCCATGACGAAAGCGTCGACATAGGGATAGTTGCCCACGTCGACCTGGCGCTGGTTGTAGAACACCGACAGGGCGGGGTTGTAGCTGGGGGCGTGGTAGCGGGTGTGATAGCGCCCGTCCAACCCGATCTGCAGGCGCAGCACGTCGCGCACCACCCAGAACTCGTAGTAGTACGAGAGGTAGGCACTCACCAGCGGCACGGGCATCACGGCCTGGTCGGTGCTCCACTGCAGCAGCACCCTGTGGTCGAGGTGCAGCCCGCGCACCCGGAAATCCTTGCGCGCATAGACGCTCGTCAGGCTCACGCTCCCGCCGCTCTGGGCGACGCGGCTGTCGGAGGCGTAGTAGACCTTGTTGCCGACCACGCTCTGCCGGAACCCCGCTTCGAAAGCGAAGTCGGGAAGCGAGAAATCGACCTCGAAACGCGTTTCGTTCTCCTTCTCCAGCGGCGCCGACCACATGAAGTGGTTGGAAAACATGTGCTCCTGCCAGTAGGAGGGCGACCGGCGCTCCATGGAGAAGCGCCCCTCGAGCACCAGCGGATGCCGGCGGATGAATCCGGTGAGCGCCACGTGCGCGCCGATGCTCAGGTCGCCGCCCCGGTAGCCCGAGGGGTAGAACTTGATGTCGGCGTCCCAGTCGACGTATCTCTTGATCTTGCCGCCGACCGAGCCATAGGCGAAATAGCTGGTTCGTTTATCCTTGCGATAGCTGCCGGTCAGGTAATCGCCGGCGCCGAACTGCGAATAGAGGTGCAGATCCAGCCCCACGCCGGCGTCGATCGTGCCGACCACACCGTTGCGATCCCACGGCTGGGCCTGGACGAAAAGGCGATTGGAGATGACCCGCTCGTAGAGCGAATCGCGCGACTGCGCAGGATTGATGTACCAGTCCTTGTAATACTCGTAGTCTTTCGAGACGAACTCGCCGTGTTCGTCGCGGTGGTCGCGCTCGTCGGTATAGTCGGCCCGCCGGTCGGTGTAGACCTTGCTCCACGAGCTGTACTGGAACGAATGGCCCACGTAGACGGCCGACAACCCGGCCATAGAGAAGTCGCTCTCGGTCATCCGCTGCAGGGGGATGCCGTAGGACTGGGTCAGAAAGAAAGCATTGTTGCGGTAGAGGTTGCGGGCCTGGGCGTCGGCGAGTTTCATGGGCACGCCCGAGGGGTGCTGGAAGGTGGTGTCGGCCACGGCCCACGTACCCACGGCGCCGCCGTTCTCCTGCTGCTCGATGTGGTTGTTGTAGTAGGCCGCATGCACGGAATAGCGCTTGCCCGTGTGGCTGACGGCCACGGAGAGGTTGTGGTTCTTGGTGCGCGACCAGGCATAGAGGCCCCGCGTGCCGTGCGAGCGGTAGTCGACATTGAACCCCGTGGTGGGCGAAACGTTCTGCGCCACCATGATGTTGAAATTCTCCTCGCGGTAACGCTTCTGCCCCGACTCGATGTAGCCCATGCGGATGAGCGGCCGCTTGGTGTTGTAGAACGGCACGTTCTCCATGTCGAACGTATAGGCGTAGTAGGGATCGGCGAACGAGAAGTCGAACGACTGCGGCCGCCGGAAGTAGTCGATCGGCAGCGACGTCTGTCCCAGGGCGCCCTGGGCCATGTCGCCCACATCGTGCAGGTAGAACGGGTAGTCGATCCTGAAATCGGTGAGCGTGGTGTCGAGCGGCCCGATCTCCACGCGGTTGCGGTCGCGGCTGACGTGCCACTTGAAATTGTTGAGCGCGCGGACGGAGTCGCTGAAGAAATAGGATTCGAGGGGTTTGCGGATCTTCTTCTCCTTCTTGGCCGTGTCGCGGATCATGCCGGCCTCCTCCTCGCCGGATTCATAGGGATTGTCGCCGTAGAGGCTGGGCTGCTCGCCCCGCTGTTGCGCGCGCAGGATCGAGCGGGCGTCGATCTGGGCCGATACGCCCAGCGGCAGCGCGGCCAACGCCGCGAGCAACCCGATCCGAACGAACAATCGATTCGACACCCCCGCCATGCCGCAATGTTATTTGGCGTTTTTGCGACGTCCGGCGATCCACATCGCGGTGGAGAGGCCCGCATATGCCACGACGACGGTCGGCACGGCCCACCACCGCAGCACCGCGAACAGCACGACGCAGCATGCGAGGAACGCATAGCGCACCTCGTTGCCCCGCCACCCGTAGGTGCGGAACTTGAGGGCGAACATCCGCACGGGCGAGATCATCGCCAGTCCGACGGCCAGTGCGATCGCCAGCACAGCTTCGCGGGGCAGCGTCAGGCCCTGCCGCTCGAAGAGCAGCCCGAGCGACGCGCAGAAGATCGCGGCGGCGGGCGACGGCAGACCGAGGAACTCGGTGTGCTGCGACTCGTCGATATTGAAGCGGGCCAGCCGCAGAGCGGCGAAAGCCGCCACGACGAAGACCCCGAAACCCGCGATTTCCGCCCCGGTTCCGGCGGGCATCCACATGGCGGGCATCCGCCCGTAAAGCACATGGAGGATCGCGGCGGGCAGCAGACCGAACGAAATGTCGTCGGCGAGCGAATCGAGCTGGATGCCCATCGGGCCTTCCTGCCCCAGCGCCCGCGCGACCAACCCGTCGCAGAAGTCGAACCCCGCGGCGACGAGCATCAGCCCGAACGCCAGCGTCAGGTCGCCCCGCCCGAGCGCCGCGACGACGCCCGAAGCCCCGCACAAGAGGTTGCCGAGGGTCAACAGATTGGGTATGGTAAAGAGTTTGACTTTCATGGGAGGGAGAAAAATTTCATTCCGCATAGGCAGCAAAGTTACGAAAATATTTTTATCTTTGTAGAAAGATTTCGAAGATATGACGACCACACGCAGCAACACATATTGCGTCATCATGGCGGGCGGCATCGGTTCGCGCTTCTGGCCCAAGAGCCGGCAGTCGATGCCCAAACAGTTCCTCGACATTCTGGGCACGGGCAAGTCGTTCATCCGCCACACCTACGAGCGGTTCGCGAAGATCGTGCCCGCGGAGAACTTCCTGGTGGTGACCAACCGCAAGTACAAGGCCCTGGTGCTGGAGCATCTGCCCGAGCTGACCCCGCAGCAGGTGCTGTGCGAGCCGGTGGGCCGCAACACGGCGCCCTGCATCGCCTATGCCGCCTACACGCTGCTCAAGCGCGACCCCGAGGGAGAGATGATCGTCACCCCATCGGATCACATGATCCTCGACGAAGAGGAGTTCCGCGAGATCATCGAAGAGTGTCTGGGGTTCGTCTCGACGCACGACGCGCTGATGACCGTGGGCATCAAGCCCACGCGTCCCGACACGGGCTACGGCTACATCCAGGTGTCGGACGCCAAGCCGATCAGCAAGGTGAAGTGCTTCACCGAGAAACCCGATCTGGAGCTGGCCCGGACGTTCGTGCAGTGCGGCGAATTCTTCTGGAATTCGGGCATCTTCGTGTGGAAGGTACGCAACATCGTGAAGGCTTTCGAGAAGTACCTGCCCGACCACCACGCCCTGTTCGGCGGGCTGCTGGACGCCACGGGCTGCGAGGCCGAAGAGAGCATCGTGGAAACGATCTTCGCGGAGTGCCGCGCCATATCGATCGACTACGGCGTCATGGAGAAGGCCGACAACGTGTATGTCCGCTGCGGCGAATTCGGCTGGAGCGACGTGGGTACGTGGGGATCGGTTTACCAGTACACCAGCGACCAGGAGAAAGACCGCGACGGGAACGCCGCACCCGAAAAAAACTGCTACTTCTACAACACCAAAGCCTCGTTCGTCTCGCTGCCCAAGGAGAAGATCGCCGTAATCAGCGGGCTGGACGAGTATATCGTGGTCGACACCGACGACGTGCTGATGATCTGCCCCCGGGCCGAGGAGCAGAACATCAAGAAATTCATCGACGAGGTGAAGTACAACACCGGCGAAAAGCATATTTGATGACTGCGCTCTACGACCTTTTCTGCCGCTATCCCCGCATCTCGACCGACACCCGCCGCATCGAGGCGGGGTCGCTGTTCTTCGCGCTGCGGGGCGCGACGCACGACGGCAACCGTTTCGCGGCCGAAGCGCTCGCCAAAGGCGCGGCCTATGCGATCGTCGACGATCCGGCGGTCGCAGCCGCCGACTCGCGCATGTTTCCGGTGGACGACACGCTGCGCGCGCTGCAGGAGCTGGCGCGCGAACACCGCCGGGCGCTGGGCATTCCGATCCTCGCCGTGGCGGGCAGCAACGGCAAGACCACGACCAAGGAGCTGGTGAGCCGCGTGCTGGCCGAGCGCTTCGAGCTGCGCGCCACGCGCGGCAACCTCAACAACCACATCGGCGTGCCGCTGACGCTGCTGGCCATGACGCGCGAAACGGAGTTCGGCGTGGTCGAAATGGGGGCGAGCGCCTGCGGCGAGATCGCCCGTCTGGCTGCGATCGCCGAACCCAACTACGGCATCCTCACCAACATCGGCCGCTCGCACCTCGAAGGATTCGGCGGCCCCGAGGGCATCCGCCGCGGCAAGGGCGAGTTGTACGACTTCCTGGCAGCCCACGGAGGCCGGGCATTCGTGCGCGAAGAAGACCCCGTGCTCACGGCGATGATCGCCGAACGGCCGGGGCTGGCCGCCGAGTACTATTCGGAGCGGCTGGCCGAGGGCATGGAGAGCCGGCTCACGGGCGACTACAACCGCTACAACATCGCGGCGGCAGTGGCCATAGGCCGCTATTTCGACGTGGACGAAGAGCGCATAGGCCATGCGATCGCGAACTACATACCCGACAACAACCGCTCGCAGCGCATAGAGACGTCCCGCAACACCGTGATCGCGGACTGCTACAACGCCAACCCTTCGAGCATGCGAGCCGCCATAGAGGGTTTTCGGGAAGAGCCGCTCGGAGAGCATACGCATCGAGTACTGATTCTGGGCGACATGCTCGAACTGGGCGCCTGGTCGGCCGAAGAACACGCCGCGATTCTCGAACTGGCAATGCAGAACCTCTATCCGGCAACGAAAATATATTTGGTTGGCGACGAATTCCATAAAGCACTGGAAGCGGCAGCGTCGGAAAGGGCAGCGCGGGAAACGGCAGTGTCGGACACGCCGGCGCAGTTATCGACGGCGCAGTTATCGACGGCAAAGCATTTCGCCGCCTGCGAAGAGCTGGCCGCAGAGCTGCAGGCCCAGCCGCTCGCAGACGCCCTCGTGCTGCTGAAAGGTTCGCACGGCATCGGACTGGAGAAAATCATCGAGTTATTATAAACTGCAAATCCAAGACATTATGACACTCAACGAATATCAGCGGCATGCCCTCGAAACGGCGATCTACCCCGAGGAGAGCCGTATCGTCTACCCCACGCTCGGGCTGACGGGCGAGGCGGGCGAAGTGGCCGACAAGGTGAAGAAGGTGATCCGCGACGGAGGCCGCGACTTCACGCCCGAGAAGAAAGCCGAGATCATGAAGGAGATCGGCGACGTGCTGTGGTATTGCGCCACGCTCTCGCACGACTTGGGCTACGACCTCGAAGAGGTGGCGCAGACCAATGTCGACAAACTCCGCTCGCGCATGGAGCGCAACCGCATAGGAGGCAGCGGAGACAACCGATAAACAATTCACAATTCACAATTCACAATTCACAATTCATAATTCAATTTTACCAATACGCGAGGGCAGAAAACGGTTTCTGCCGAGCTGGAGTAAAATCGAATTCCCTTGCGGGAATTCGATGCACAATCAAACGGTTACGTCGCTATGAAAACCGTTTTACCTATAATGACCTATGGAAAATAAACCCCTCGTTTCGCTGCCCGAAAACGCTTATCGCGAGTTGAAGCCGGGCGAACAGTATACCCCTTTGATGCCGGCATCGAGCACGCCGCGCGAAGTAACCCCCTATTCGGTGGCGATGGGCGTGGCGATGGCCGTCGTCTTCTCGGCCGCCGCGGCGTTCCTGGGCCTGAAGGTGGGGCAGGTCTTCGAGGCGGCGATCCCCATAGCCATACTCGCGGCAGGCATCGGCAACCTCCTGGGCAAGAAGAACATGCTCGGGCAGAACGTCATCATCCAGTCGATCGGCGCCTCGTCGGGCGTGATCGTCGCCGGGGCGATCTTCACCCTCCCGGCGCTCTACATCCTGGGTCTCGACGCGGCGTTCTGGCAGGTGTTCCTCGCTTCGCTGTTCGGCGGGCTTTTAGGCATCGTGCTGCTCATCCCGTTCCGCAAATACTTCGTCAAGGAGATGCACGGCAAATACCCCTTCCCCGAAGCTACGGCCACGACCGAAGTGCTCGTCTCGGGCGAGAAGGGCGGCGATCAGGCCAAGCTGCTGGCCGTGGCGGGTCTCGTGGGCGGTCTCTACGACTTCGCGGTGGGCACGTTCGGACTGTGGACGGAGTCGGTGTCGACGCGCATCTGCGCGTGGGGCGCCGCAGCCGCCGAGAAGTTCAAGGTGGTCTTCAGCGTCAACACCTCGGCCGCGGTGCTGGGTCTGGGCTACATCATCGGTCTGAAATATGCGATGATCATCACGGCCGGCTCGTGTCTGGTGTGGTTCGTCATCGTGCCGGTGGTCGGATCGCTGGCCGAGGCGCTCGATCCGGCCGCTCTGGCGTCGCTTCTGGGCATCGCGCGCGACGATCTGCTGGCCGATCCGCAGCGGCTGCTGACGGCCGAGAACCTGTTCCAGTTCATCGGCAAACCCCTGGGTATCGGAGGCATAGCCATGGCGGGCATCATAGGCATCGTCAAGCAGTCGCGCATCATCCGGCAGGCCGTGGGACTGGCCGCGACCGAACTCAAAGGCGGCAAAATCGAGTCGGCGGCAACGGCACGCACCGACCGCGACCTGACGATGAAACGCATACTGACCATTCTGGTCGCCACGCTGCTCTCGATCTTCGTATTCTTCCACGTCGGGCTGCTCGACGGCTGGGTACAGTCGCTCACGGCGATCGCGGTGGTCTTCGTCATCGCATTTCTGTTCACCACGGTAGCGGCCAACGCCATAGCGATCGTGGGCACCAACCCCGTGTCGGGCATGACGCTCATGACGTTGATTCTCTCGTCGCTGATCCTCGTCAGCGTGGGCCTGAGCGGCGCGACGGGCATGACGGCGGCGCTCCTCATCGGCGGCGTGGTCTGCACGGCGCTCTCCATGGCCGGCGGCTTCGTCACCGACCTGAAGATCGGCTACTGGCTCGGCACGACGCCGAAAAAGCAGGAGACCTGGAAATTTCTCGGCACGCTGGTTGCCGCAGCCACGGTGGCGGGCGTGATGATCGTGCTCGACAAATCCTACGGCTTCGTGGGCGAAGGCGCACTGGTGGCGCCGCAGGCCAACGCCATGGCGGCGGTGATCCAACCCCTGATGACGGGCGGGCAGACCCCGTGGATGCTCTACTTCTGCGGGGCGATGCTGGCGCTCGTGCTCACGGCGATCGGCGTGCCGGCGCTGGCATTCGCGCTGGGCATGTTCATCCCCATGGAGCTGAACGCCCCGTTAGTGGCGGGAGGTCTGGTGGCGTGGTATGTCTCGACCCGCTCGAAAGACGAAGCGCTGAACAAGGCGCGCTTCGACCGGGGTACGCTCATCGCCTCGGGATTCATAGCCGGCGGCGCGTTGATGGGCGTGGTGAGCGCGATCCTGAAGTTCGCCGACGTCGACTGGTTCCTCGCCGACTGGGCCGCCTCGAATGCCGCCGAATGGGTGGGTCTGGCGATGTATATGGCCCTGATTGCATACTTCGCCATACATACCATGAAAGCGAAAATGGAAAAGTAAAAGTGAAAAAGCGGACGAGTCGCAAAATGTCCGATCAGCACTTTTCACTTTTCACCTTTAACCTCTATTGAAATGGATTTGAAAGACCGTTTTCTCAAATATGTCTCTTTCGACACGCAGTCGTCGGAGGAGAGCGATTCGTTTCCCTCGACCGACAAGCAGAAAGTGCTGCTCGCCGCGCTGTGCGACGAGATGAAGACGCTCGGCATGACCGAGGTGACGATGGATCGCTACGGCTATGTCATGGGTACGATCCCGGCGACTCCGGGATGCGAGAACGCCCCCACGATCGGGTTCATCGCCCATGTCGACACCTCGCCCGACATGAGCGGCGCCGGGGTCAAGCCCCGCATCGTCGAGGAGTACGACGGCGGCGACATCGTGCTGAACGGGCATCTCACGATGCGCGTGGCCGACTTCCCCGAGCTGGCGTTTTTCAAGGGCCACACCCTCATCCACACCGACGGCACGACGCTTCTGGGCGCCGACGACAAGGCCGGCGTGGCCGAGATCATGACCGCGGCGGAGCAGCTGCTCGCCCGCCCCGAAATCAGGCACGGCAAGATCCGCATCGGCTTCACGCCCGACGAGGAGGTGGGGCGCGGCGTCGACTTCTTCGACGTGGCGGCGTTCGGCGCCGACTTCGCCTACACGGTCGACGGCGGCATGGAGGGCGAACTGGAGTACGAGAACTTCAACGCCGCGAGCGCCAAGATCGAGATTCAGGGCCGCAACGTCCACCCGGGCTATGCCAAAGGCAAGATGGTGAACGCCATAGAGGTGGCGTGCGACCTGCAGCGTCTGCTGCCCGAGGCCGAGAAACCCGAACACACCGAGGGCTACGAGGGGTTCTACCACTGCGTGGGTCTCAACGGCACGGTCGAGAAAGCCTCGGTGAGCTACATCATCCGCGACCACGACGCCGAGAAGTTCGAGCGGAAGAAAGTCTTCATGTGGTCGGCGGTCGACCTGCTGAACAAGAAATACGGCGACGACGTGCTGTCGCTCACGTTGAAAGATCAGTATTTCAACATGCGCAAGATGGTCGAACCCCACCCCCAGGTGATCGACAAGGCGCTGCAGGCCATGGAGATGGCCGGGGTGAAACCCTTGGTGCGCCCCATTCGCGGCGGCACGGACGGCGCGCGTCTCTCGTTCATGGGGCTGCCCTGCCCCAACCTCTTCACGGGCGGCATGAACTTCCACGGCAAATTCGAATATTGCTCGCTCACCACCATGCGCAAGGCCCAGCAGGTGATTCTGAACCTCGCGCAGCTGTGGGCGGAATAAAAAGGTATGGATAATTTCGGTTTTCTGAAAGTTGCGGCGGCGATCCCCCATGTGCGGGTGGCCGACTGCGCATACAACGCTTCGCGCATCGTGGCGCTGGCCGAGCAGGCGGCGCAGCGGGGCGTGGAGATCGCGGCGTTTCCCGAGCTGGCCGTGACGGGCTACACCTGCGGCGATCTGCTGCTGCAGTCGACACTGCTCGATGCGGCCGACGAGGCGCTGGAGGAGATCGTGCGGGCCACGCGCAAGCTGCCGCTGGCGCTGGTGGTCGGCGTGCCCCTGCGGCACGGCTCGACGCTCTACAACTGCGCCGCGGTACTCACCCAGGGGCGCATTCTGGGCGTCGTGCCCAAGACCCACGTGCCGAACTACTCGGAGTTCTACGAGAGCCGCTGGTTCGCCTCGGGCGCCGGCATCGCCGAGGAGAAGATCGCCGCAGCGGGTCAGCAGGCCGACTTCGGCACCGACCTTACGTTCGAGATCAACGGCACGGAGTTCGGCGTGGAGATTTGCGAAGACCTCTGGACGACCATTCCGCCCTCGTCGCAACTGGCGCTCGACGGCGCGAAGGTGATCTTCAACCTCTCGGCGTCGCCCGAAGCGGCGGGCAAGCACGCCTATCTGCGCCGGCTGGTGGCCCAGCAGTCGGCCCGCACGCTGGCGGCCTATGTCTACTGCTCGGCGGGCTTCGGCGAGTCGTCGACCGATCTGGTCTTCGCCGGCAACGGCATCATCGCCGAGAACGGCGCGATCCTGCGCGAAACGCCCCGCTTCACGGGCGAAGAAGAGTTAGCGGTGGCCGACGTGGACATCGAGCGGTTGGAGTTCGAACGGCGGCGCAACACCTCGTTCCGCCGGCAGGACGCCGCGACGGAGCACACCGTGATCGAGATGGAGATTCCCGAGGGGCTGCGGGCCGCGGCGCTCGACCGCGAAGTCGATCCGCTGCCGTTCGTACCCAAGGACGAAAGCGACCGCAACGAGCGCTGCGAAGAAATCTTCAACATCCAGGCCCTCGGTCTGGCCCGGCGTCTGGACCACACGGGCTGCCGGTGTGCCGTGGTGGGCATATCGGGCGGGCTGGATTCGACGCTGGCGCTGCTGGCGACGGTACGGGCGTTCGACTTCCTGCACCTGGAGCGCACGGGCATCGTGGGCATCACCATGCCGGGATTCGGGACGACCGACCGCACCTACCGCAATGCGCTGGAGCTGATGCACCGGCTGGGGATCACGGTGCGCGAGATACCGATCCGCGAAGCCTGCACGCAGCACATGAAAGACATAGGCATGGAGCCGTCCGACCGCACGACGGCCTACGAGAACGCCCAGGCGCGCGAGCGCACGCAGATATTGATGGACGTGGCCAACATGCAGAACGGGCTGGTGGTCGGCACGGGCGACCTGAGCGAACTGGCCCTGGGCTGGGCGACCTACAACGGCGACCAGATGTCGATGTACGGCGTAAACGCCTCGGTGCCCAAGACGCTGGTGCGCCACCTGGTGAAGTGGGCGGCCGACACCGAACCCGACGCCACGACGCGCGCCACGCTGCTCGACATTCTGGACACGCCCGTGAGTCCCGAACTGCTGCCGGCCGACGAAGCGGGCGGCATGACCCAGAAGACCGAAGACCTGGTAGGCCCCTACGAGCTGCACGACTTCTTTCTCTACCACCTGCTGCGCTCGGGATACGGCCCCGCGAAGACGCTTTTCCTGGCCGAAACGGCTTTCCGCGGGAGCTACGACCGGGCGACGATACACAAGTGGCTGGAGGTCTTCGTGCGCCGCTTCTTCGCCCAGCAATTCAAACGCTCGGCGATGCCCGACGGCCCCAAGGTAGGTTCGGCAGCGCTCTCGCCCCGCGGCGACTGGCGCATGCCGTCGGATGCCTCGGCGGCCGCCTGGCTCAAAGAACTCGAAACCGCATAAAACGATGAAGAAACTGATCCTACTGACCCTGCTGCTCGCGGCGGGCCGGGCCGAAGCCCAAAACTGGAAAGACCTGCTGACCAAGATCGCCACCACGGCGGCCGACAACCTCACCGACGGGCAACTGACCCGCTATGCGCTGGCAGGGACATGGAACTACACGGCGCCGGGCGTGAAGTTCGAGGGCGAAGACCTCGTCTCGGAGCTGGGCGGCGCGGCGCTGCAGACGAGCATCGCGGAGAAGCTCGAAAAAGCCTATCTGCTGGTCGGCATCAAGGCGGGAAGCTGCACTTTCACCTTCGACCGGGAAGATGCCTTCACGATGCAGGTCGGCACCCGCCAGTTGCACGGCACCTACGAATTCGACCCCTCGACGCACCGCATCGCGCTCTGCTTCGCCAAAGGCACCTACAACCTCGGCACGGTGGAGGGGCACGCCTATGTGAGCGGCACCGACCTGCAATTGGTGTTCCCGGTGACCAAACTGGTGAAGATGATTTCGGCCCTCGGCAGCAAGATTTCGTCGCTCGCGACCCTGACGAAGCTCTTGGAGAGCTACGAAAACGTCTACATCGGGTTCGAATTCACGAAATAACCGACGAAAAAACGGACAGCGTGCGAACGGCTTCGAGGGTCGTTCGCACGCTGTTTATTTCGCCCCCTATTTATAGGACATTGCCGCCGTTCATCGCCCGGGCCAACCCCTCGGCGATTTGGTCGAGGGCGCCCTGGAGCTTGCTGCCGATCATCATCTTCATCATCATGTTCAGCTCGGCATGGAGCACCAGACGCAGACGCGTGTCGGTGTCCGAAACCCGGTGAAGCTGAATCCAGAACGCGAAATCGACGGGCACGCCGCCCTCATCGCCCACGATCTTGACATGCTTGGGCGCGATGCGCTCCTCCATGCGGAGCTTGACGGTGAAGCCCTTGGCCTTGAACGAGCAATGCTCCTCGTCGGCCTGCCACTCCTCGACGCGGTCGGCCAGCGCGGGCGTGAGACGGTCGAAACGGCTGATAGCGGCGAAAATATCCTCTGCGGAACGCAGAACCTGCTGCTGTTTGGAAATATACTCCTGCATAAACGTAAGGGTTAATATCGACGATCCCGAAAGAAAAATTCGGATTCTATAATCTTGTCGTTCAATACTTTTTATTCGATTTCTATGGTGCGGGCCGTCTCGCCGTCGACGGCGATGCGCACGTCGATCCGCTCGTCGGGCAGCAGCGGTTCGATCTTCTCGGGCCACTCGACGAGGCAGATGTCGCCCGAATAGAAATACTCCTCGTAGCCGAAGTCGTAGGCCTCGCGGATGTCCTCGATGCGGTAGAAGTCGAAGTGGAAAATCCGCCTCTCGCCGGCGCCCATGTACTGGTTGACGATAGCGAACGTGGGACTCGTCACGGTGTCGGCGGCGCCGAGCTGCGCCGCGATCTCGCGGATGAGGGTGGTTTTGCCGGCGCCCATGCCGCCGCGAAAGGCGACGACGGAGCGTTTATCCAGCGCCTCGACGATCGCCGCGGCGACCTGGGGCAGCTCGTCGCAAGAGGTGATGCGGAAGGTCTTCATAATCGGGTCAGGGTCGGAACCGGAACCGACGGCCGCGGTTTTCGCGGGCCGGAAGTTCCGGGGATTTTATTTTTTGGGGTTCAACACTAAATACGGCACGATCATCTCCTCCATGGATATGCCGCCATGCTGGAACGTGTTGCGGTAGTAGCGGATATGGCGGTTGGCGTCGTTGTTGTAGA
>CAYSJF010000019.1:0-25057 GCA_964431265.1 uncultured Alistipes sp.
AGCAGGAGCAGGTGCGCGACCAGCTGACGCGCATCGGCAAGGTCGAGCTGCCCGAGATCGCCCCGTGCCTGGGGTCGGCGCAGACGCAGGAGTACCGCAACAAGCTCGAATTCACCTTTGCCGACCGGCGGTGGCTCACCCGCGAGGAGGTAGCCGCCGGAGGTGACATCGAGGCCGAACCCGCCGCGGGATTCCACATTCCCGGCATGTTCGACAAGGTGCTCGACATCTGCCGCTGTTGGTTGCAGCCCGAGCCGTCGAATGCGCTGCGCATGGAGGTGAAACGTTTTAGCATGGAGCACGGCTATACGTTCCACAATGCACGCACGCACGAGGGATTGATGCGCAACATGGTGGTGCGTACCGCATCGACGGGCGAAGTGATGGTCATCGTGGTCTTCGGGGCCGACGACCGGCCGCGGATCGAAGCCCTGCTGGATCACTTGGCGGCGACGTTCCCGGAGATCACATCGCTTTTCTACGTGGTCAACACCAAGTTCAACGACTCCACGGGCGACCTTCCCGCCGTGTGCTACCGCGGCAAGGATCACATCGTCGAGCGCATGGAGGGGTTGCAGTTCAAGGTGGGGCCTAAATCGTTTTATCAGACCAATTCGGCCCAAGCCTACGAACTCTACAAGGTGGCGCGCGCGTTCGCCGACCTGAAACCCGACGACGTGCTCTACGACCTCTACACCGGCACGGGCACCATAGCCAATTTCTGCGCCGCGCATTGCCGCCGCGTGGTCGGCATCGAGTATGTTCCCGAGGCGATCGAGGATGCGAAGGTCAATTCGGCGATCAACGGCATCGGCAATACGGCGTTCTATGCCGGCGACATGAAAGAGGTGCTCGACGACGCTTTCGTCGAGGCCAACGGCCGGCCCGACGTGGTGATTCTCGATCCGCCGCGTGCGGGGGTCGACGAACCGGTGATCGACGTCATCCTGCGCGCCGCGCCGCAGCGGATCGTCTACGTGAGCTGCAATCCCGCCACGCAGGCCCGCGACCTGGCGCTGCTGGATGCCGCTTATCGGGTCGAGGCGGTGCAGCCTGTCGACATGTTCCCCCACACGCATCATGTCGAAAACGTGGTGAAGCTCGTGCGCAGACAATAAAAAGCGATGCCGCGGCGTTATATTTGCAGTTACCTTAAAAAAACGGAATCATGAAGAAGTTTGTTTTGCTGGTGGTCGCCGTGGCGGCTTCCGTGTGCGCGGTTTCCGCCCAGACGGCGGAGGCCTATCCGAGTTATATCCAGGTTTACGGGCGTGCCGAGAAGGAGATCGTGCCCGACGAATTCTATCTCTCGATCACCATCGACGAGCGCGACTCCAAGGGCAAGATTTCGGTCGAGAGCCAGCAGCGCGACATGATCGCCGCGCTCCGCAAGCAGGGCGTCGACATCGAGAAACAGCTCAAAGTGGCCAATCTGTCGAGCGAATTCTTCCGCAAGAAGACTTCCGTGGCCACGGCCAAATACCAGTTGCAGTTGGGTTCGGCGGCCGAGGTGGCCCGGGTATGGCAGGCGCTCGACGATCTGGGCATTTCCGACGTGTCGATCCTCCGGGTGTCGCATTCGCGGCTGGCCGCCCTCAAGGAGGAGGTGCGCGTCGAAGCCATCCGCAATGCGCAGCAGAGCGCCCGCACGCTGGCCGAGGCCCTCGGGCAGACGGTCGGCAAGTGCTTCTATATCTGGGACTCCAACAACGACATCATGCCCACCTACTACAACAATGCCGTGGTGGCGCGCGGCATGAAGATGATGGATGCCGCGGCGGTCGAGACCGTCGTGGAGGAGGAACCCCTCGATTTCAAGACCATCCGCCTGCAGTACGGCGTGCAGACCAAGTTCGTGCTCGAGTAACCGGCGCCCTGCGGCCGGGAAGGAGAGGATGCCCCGCGGGGTGTCCTCTTCGTCGTCCGGAGAGACGATCGAACGCCGACTTCGACGGCCCGATTCCGAAAGTATCCGAACTATTGTTCGGGCGGCGGATTGCCCGGTGGGGCGCCGCGTTTGGAGAATTCGATTTTTTTATCGTATATTTGACGACGACAGCGTCCGGATTCGAAAACTTCGGTCGTGAGACCCGGGTGCCTTGAAAACGGTACGTTTGTGTCATCCATTTGCTTTTGTCTATGGAACAGGAACATCGATTCAGTTACGAGCGCTTCGAGTCGCTCGGAGCGCTTCCCGAGGCCGACCGCATTCTGGTCGAGGCGGCCCGGCGCGCCACGGCCAACGCTCATGCGCCCTATTCGAAGTTTTGCGTGGGGGCGGCCGCGCGGCTGCGCAGCGGCCGCGTGCTGTGCGGCAGCAACATCGAGAGCGAGGTCTTCCCGTCCGGGTTGTGCGCCGAGCGGTCGCTGCTGTTCTACGCCCAGTCCAACTATGCCGACGATCCCGTGGAGACGTTGGCCATCGCCTCGGAGCCTTCCGAGCGCGAATGCTATCCGTGCGGGCCGTGTCGTCAGGCGATGGTCGACGCGGAGCGCCGTCAGGGCAGCCCCATGCGGGTCATCATGAGCGGTGGCGGCACGGCGAGCGTCGTTGAGTCGGCCACGCTGCTGCTGCCTTTCACCTTTACGCTGTAGTCATGTTTTCGCCCGACGACATTCTCTACGAGGACAACCACCTGCTGGTCGTCGACAAGCATTGCGGCGATCTGGTGCAGCCCGATCCTTCGGGCGAAAGCGCCCTCGAAGACCGGATCAAGGCCTTCATCAAGGCGCGCGACGCCAAGCCCGGCGAGGCGTTCCTCGGCGTGGTGCACCGCATCGACCGCCCGGTGAGCGGCGCCGTGCTCTTCGCCAAGACCTCCAAGGCGCTCGTGCGGCTCAACGAGATGATCCGCGAGGGCCGCATCCGCAAAATTTATTGGGCGCTGACGGAGAACCGGCCCGAAGCCGAGGAGGGTGAACTCCGTCATTATATTCTGCGCGACGGCCGCACCAACCGCTCGAAAGCGTTCGACGCGCCGCGGCCCGAAGCCAAGGAGGCGCGGTTGCGCTATCGCATCGTCGGGGCGGGGACGCATTATACGCTGGTCGAGGTGGAGCTTCTGACGGGGCGCCACCACCAGATCCGCGCCCAGCTCGCGAAGATCGGGTGCCCGATTCGCGGCGATCTGAAGTACGGGGCCAAACGGTCGCTGCCCGGCGGCGGAATTTCGCTGCATTCGCGGCGCATGGAGTTCGAGCACCCCGTGCGGCGCGAACCCGTGGCCGTGACGGCGCCGGTGCCCGCGGGCGACAACTTGTGGGCCTATTTCGAGACGCTATGAGACTGCTCGTTCAGCGTGTTCGCCGGGCGGCCGTCGATATCGGCGGCGAGCGCATTTCGGAAATCGGGGCGGGCCTGCTCGTCTTCGTCGGCGTGGGGCGGGAAGATACGGCCGGGGATGCGGAGTATCTGGCCGGCAAGCTCGTGCGGCTGCGGATTTTCGACGACGAGGCCGGCGTGATGAACCGCGACGTCGTGCAGGTCGGGGGTCGGGTGCTGGTCGTGAGCCAGTTCACCCTGATGGCCTCGACGGGCCGGGGTAACCGCCCGTCGTATGCGGGGGCGGCGCCCGAGGCGGTGTCGAAACCGCTCTACGAGGCGTTCGTGCGGCGTGTCGCCGAGCTGCTGGGGCGCGAAGTGCCTACGGGGCGTTTCGGCGCCGACATGCAGGTGTCGCTCGAAAACGACGGCCCGGTGACCATATGGATGGATTCGAAACACAAGGAATAGGATAGACTATGAATATGAAAAGGATTTGCGCTTTGGCGCTCTATGCTTTGGCGGTGTCGCTCGTGGCCTGCTCCGAGAAGGAGAAGTCCGAGGACGACGTGCGCTGGTTCGAACAGCCGACGGTTGCGGTCGACGGCACGAATGCGGAGGTGTCGTGTCGATCGACGGTCGGCGACAACGTACTGACGGCGGGCCGCTGCGGGGTGGTCTGCATGCCCGTCGCCGACGAGACGGGAGCCGCGACCGTCACGGTCGACGATCCGCGGATCGAGCAGGGCGTGCTGTATGCCCGGGTCACGCGCTTAACGCCCCATACGCACTACATGGCCTATGCGTTCCTCGAATTGGGCGGCCGGCGGATGATCGGTGTGCCCGCGCTGTTCGAGACCGGCGAGGCCAGCCCGGAGCCGGAAGAGCCGGAAAATCCCGACAACCCGGACAACCCGGACAACCCGGACAATCCCGATAATCCCGACAACCCGGATAATCCTGACAATCCTGACAATCCCGATAATCCCGACAACCCGGATAATCCTGACAATCCTGACAATCCCGATGTTCCGACCCCTCCCAGCCCGGGCGGCTATCCGGGGTGGCCCGAGTTGCCGAAGATGGAGGAGCGCCCCGACGACTACTACTACGCCTCGCATTTTTGTCCCGCTTTTACGACGGCTTCGGGAACTTTCGAGAACAATTTGCGCAGCTATACCGTATGTTACAGCGGCAAGATGCGGTCGGGCATGTGGTCGGCCTACCCGATCCATGCGAGCTACAAGGGCAGCAGCGGACGGGCCGGTAAATTTGCTTACGACCCGAAGATCGCGCAGAATCTGCAGCCTGTTATCATTCAATCTGCTGGCTCTTATCAGCCGCAGCCCGGTTATTCGCGCGGGCATCTGCTGGCGTCGAACGACCGTACGGGCAGCGTGGGGATGAACGAGCAGACGTTCTACGTCACCAACATGGCGCCGCAGTGGCAGAACGGCTTCAACAGCGGCGTCTGGTCGACGCTCGAAGACAAGACCTGGAGCAACGTCTGCGCCGACACGTTGTTCGTCGTCTCGGGCGTCTACTATGCCAATACGGACGGAACCGTTACGGACAATGCCAAGCCTACGCCCAATACGGTCTATGTGCCGACCCACTTCTACAAGGTGATGATCCGCTCCAGGAAGGGCAACACGGGCAAACCTTTGTACGAGCTTGCGGCCGACGAGATGCAGTGCATCGCTTTTTGGTTCGAGAACAAGACCTATTCGGGAAATTCGCTCACGGCCTACCGCACCACGGTCGCCGACGTCGAGCAGAAGACTGGCATGACTTTCTTCGTCAACGTGCCCGACGCACCGAAGCAGAGCGATGCCGGCGACTGGAGGTTTTAGACGCGGGACGCGGCGGAACTTCGCACCGGCGGCGAAGTACCGACGGATCGCGGTGCGGCGCGGGTGAAACAGGAATTCGTATGTACGTTTGGGGCGATTCGAGGCCTTATCATTCGTATACGGGTTATTTCCGCCGGTTGTTCGGCGGGCGGGTGCAGAAGCTTTCGGTCGACGCCGGTTTCACCTGCCCCAATCGCGACGGGACGATAGCCCGGGGAGGGTGTACGTTCTGCAACAACGGAGCGTTCACTCCCTCTTACTGCATCCCCTCCAAGAGCGTTAGGCAGCAGATCGACGAGGGAATCGAGTTCCATCGGCGGCGCTACCGCGGCGCTTCGCGTTATTTAGTCTATTTCCAGGCTTTTTCCAATACCTATGCGCCGCTCGGGCGGCTGCGCGAACTTTTCGGCGAGGCGCTCGCGCATCCCGAGGTGATCGGGCTGGTGATCGGCACGCGGCCCGATTGCGTCGACGAGGAGAAGTTGGATTATCTGGCCGAACTGGCTCGCGACCGTTATGTAGCCGTAGAGTACGGCATCGAATCGACGTTCGACGAGACGTTGCGTGCCGTGAATCGGGGGCACGACTTCGCTGCGGCCGAACGGGCCGTGCGTCTCACGGCCGGGCGCGGGTTGCCGGTCGGCGCCCATTTCATCCTGGGGCTGCCCGGCGAGAGCGACGAAATGCTTTTGGCCCAGACCGCCCGGATCAACGCACTGCCGCTCGCCACGGTGAAGTTCCACCAGCTGCAGATTTTCCGCGACACGCCCATGGCCGCGCAATACGACGCCGATCCCGGGCGTTTCCGGTTCTGGACGCTCGGCGAGTATGTCGATCTCTTCGTCGAGATTCTGCGCCGCCTGCGCCCCTCGCTGGTAGTCGAGCGCTTCGCCTCCGAGGCGCCGCCGCGCTATCACTATGGCCCCGGCTGGGGCTTGGTGCGCAACGAGCAGTTGTGGGCGCTGCTCGAAAAACGACTCGTAGAGACCGGAGCATATCAGGGCGAATTGGCGGAATAGCGGTAAGCATATGTATTTCCGGCGGCTTTGTCGCCGCAGCCGGGTCTTTGCCGGGGGTGGTTGCACGGTTCCCGGACCCGCAAAAAGTACGTGCTCCGCAGCCTGCGGCGCGAAATCGGCTGTCGCTGTTCATTCTCGGAGACCGCGGAGAATACTTTGCCGATTTTTTTCATACATTTGCATAAGCTAAATTCGTCTGCGGGTCGGGCGCCGTTCCGGCTCGATGGTTTTTGTCGCAGTAAGCAGTAAATCTATGGGCTTATGAAGGGTTTCTCGACCAATGGGTTCTTCGTCGGCGTCAAGGAGTATGTTTTGATGACCGCCGGCATGTTTCTCTACGCTTTCGGCTGGATCGGGTGTATCCTGCCCGCCGACGGCATGGGCGGCGGTGCGACCGGTCTTTCGCTGGTATGCAGCATCTTCGTGGAGCGGCTTTTCGGCTGGCAGATCAGCATCGGTACGATGGTTTTCCTGATCAATGCGGCGCTGCTGCTCGTGGCGGGGTTCATCGTGGGCTGGAAGTTCGGCATCAAGACCATCTTTTCGATCGTCGTGATCTCCGTGGCCATGAATTTCTGGGAGAGAGTCCTGCCGCCCGAGGGGCTTTTCGTCGGCATGGAGAACATCCTGCTCGTCATCTTGGGCGGCATCATCGCCGGTGCGGGCGTGGCGATCTGCTTCAAGCAGGGCGGCTCGACCGGCGGGGTCGACATCGTGGCGATGATCATCAACAAGTACCGCACGATCCGCTACGGCAACATCGTCATGTGTTCCGACTTCATCATCATCGGCTCGTCGCTGCTCGTGGGCAAGACGCTCAATACGGTGGTCTACGGCTACATCCTCACGGCGGTGTTCGGCTATACGGTCGACATGATCATGTCGGGCAGCCAGCAGTCCAATCAGGTCTTCATCATGAGCCGCAAGTACGATGAAATCGCCCGGGCGATCCTCGAAAAGGCGCACCGCGGCGTCACGCTGCTCGACGGCATGGGCGGCTATACGCGCGAGGAGATGAAGGTGGTGGTCGTCGTGTGCCGCAAGCGCGAGACGTCGGAGGTGCTCAAGCTCGTCAAGTCGGTCGATCCCGCGGCTTTCATGTCCATCGGTTCGGTGACCGGGGTCTACGGCCAGGGTTTCCAGGCGCTTCCCAAGATGTAGATGGAGCGCTTCGCCGACATCGTGTTGCCGCTGGCGCAGCCGACTTACACGTTCGCCGTGCCCGAGGACATCGAGGTCGAGGCCGGCAGCGCCGTGGTGGTGCAGTTCGGCCCGCGCAGGTTCTACGTCGGCATCGTATGGCGGGTGCATGACCGCCGGCCCGATTTCAAACGGATCAAACCCATAGGACGGGTGCTCTACGGGCGCCCGTTGCTCGCTCCGGCGCAGCGGGCGCTGTGGGAGTGGATCGCTTCCTATTACATGTGTTCGCTCGGCGAGGTGATGCGTGCGGCGCTGCCTGCCCTGATGAAACCCTCGGCCGACAGCGCCGAGCTGCTGGCCGACGGGGAGTTCCGCCCCCGCACGGAGCGTTATGTCGCTCTGGCGCCCGAGTTGCACGACGGGGAGCGGCTGCACGAGACGTTCGAGAAGCTGGAGCGGCGTGCCCCGAAGCAGTACGAAGCGCTGCTCGAAGTGGCGTCGGCAGGCAGCGATGCTTCGGCGGAGGGTGTTCCCGGCGGCGTTTTTACGGGCGAGGTGCCGCGCCGGCTGTTGCGGGCCGACCTTGCCGTGCTGCAAAATCTGGCGCGCAAAGGATATCTCGAAATCGTCGAGCACGAACGTACGGTCGAACGAGAGGGTGCGGCGTTCCGCCTGCCTGTTTTGTCGCCTCACCAACGTGCGGCGCTCGATGCTCTCCGCGGACAGTTCGCGGAGGGGAAAGCGGCGGCCCTGCTGCACGGCGTCACTTCGTCGGGCAAAACCGAAGTCTATATCCATCTGATCGCCGAAGTGCTGGCGCGCGGGGGCGACGTGCTGCTTCTGGTACCCGAAATCGCGCTCACGGCCCAGTTGATCGAGCGCATGGAGCGCATTTTCGGCAGCCGGGTCACGGCCTATCATTCGCGGCTCACCGACCGCCAGCGCGCGGAGACCTACCTGCAGCTCAACCGGTCGCAGGGGGGCGAGTTCGTCGTGGGGGTGCGGTCGGCGATCTTCCTGCCGTTGAGTCGGTTGCAGCTCATTATCGTCGACGAGGAGCACGACGCCAGCTACAAGCAGGCCGAGCCTGCGCCGCGTTACAACGCCCGCGACTGCGCCGTGGTCATGGCCGGGGTGTTCGGCGGGCGGACGCTGTTGGGCAGCGCCACACCGTCGCTGGAAACGTGGCTCAACGCCCGCTCCGGCAAGTACGGAAGTGCGTCGCTCACCGAGCGCTACGGCGACGCCCGGATGCCCGAAATCTTCGTGTCGGACACGTTGCGCGCCGCGCGGCGCGGCGAGCGGCACGCCCATTTCAACAAACTCCTGCTTGACAAGATCGGCGAGCGGCTCGAACGGGGCGAGCAGGCGATCCTGTTCCAGAACCGGCGCGGCTTTTCGCCCTATGTCGAGTGCACGGAGTGCGGGTGGACGGCCCGCTGCCCCGACTGCAACGTGACGCTCACCTACCACAAGACCGGCAACCGGCTGGTCTGCCACTATTGCGGCCATGTCGAGCCGCTGCCGGCTAAATGTCCGTCGTGCAAGGTCACCGACGTGGTGCCCATGGGGTTCGGCACGGAGAAGATCGAGGAGGAGATCGCCCGCATCTTTCCCGAGGCTCGTGTGGCGCGGCTCGACCGCGACACGGTGACTTCGCAGCGGGCGTTCGACGCCATCGTCGCCGGTTTCGCCCGGCACGAAACCGACATCCTGGTCGGCACGCAGATGATTACCAAGGGGTTCGATTTCGAGGGCGTGTCGCTGGTCGGCATCCTCAATGCCGACAATCTGCTCAACAATCCCGACTTCAGGGCCGGCGAGCGGGCTTTCCAGCTGATGATGCAGGTGGCCGGCCGCGCCGGCCGCAGGGCGCAGGGGGGCGAGGTGGTGATCCAGACCTCGGAGCCGGGCAGTCCGGTGATCCGGCAGGTCGTGGCGGGCGACTTCGAGGCCATGGCCCGCGCGCAGCTGGCCGACCGCGAAGCCTTTTTTTATCCGCCTTATGCGCGTCTGACGTCGCTCACGCTGAAGCATCGCGATCCCCAGTTGTTGCGCCGCGGCGCCGCGGAGTTGGCCGCCTCGTTGCGCAAGCGGTTCGGCCGGCGCCTGCTGGGGCCTACGGCTCCGCCCGTCGACCGCATCCGGGGCGAATATCTGGCGGGGCTGCTGCTGAAGATCGAGAGCGGCGCCTCGTCGCGCCGTGCCCGCGAGTTGCTGGGCGAGGAGTTGAGCGCTTTCGCCCGTCATCCCGAATACCGAACCATAGTCGTGGTGCCCGATGTCGATCCTCAGTGAGTGGTGGGGCGATCTGGCGGCGCTCGTCTTTCCGCCGCTCTGTCCCGTTTGCGGCGAGCCGCTCGCGCGGGGCGAACGCACGGTCTGCACCCTCTGCCGCACGACGGCACCCCTGACCGGATACTGGCGCGAAGTCGACAATCCGGTGTCGCGGAAATTCTGGGGCCGCGTGCCGCTGGTGCAGGCATCGGGTTTTCTGTTCTATGTCCACGGCAGCGGTTGGCGGCGGGCGATCCATGCGTTCAAGTATCGGGGTGCGTGGCGGCTGGCCCGTGCTTTGGGCCGGTGGTACGGGGCTTCGCTGGCCGAGAGCGGTCTCTATGGCGATGTCGACGTGGTGGTGCCCCTGCCGCTGCATCCGCTCAAACGCATCCGCCGCGGCTACAATCAGGCCGAATACCTCGCCGAGGGAATTGCCGGGCAGCTGGGTGCGGCGATCGATCGCCGCAGCGTGCGCCGCTGTCGGAACACCGCTTCGCAGACGCTCAAGTCGCGGCGCGAACGGGCGGGCAATGTCGAAAACGCTTTCGCCGTGCGGCATCCCGAGCGTCTGGCCGGGAAACACATTCTGCTGGTCGACGATGTCATGACCACGGGTTCTACGCTGGCTTCGTGCGCGACTGCGATCCTGCAGGCCGTGCCCGACTGCCGCATCAGTCTGGCGGCCCTCGCCGTTTCGCGCCGCGAATTGGGGCTGGAGCAGTAGGATCGGGCTGCCGGACGGGCGGCGACGGTTCGGGGAGCCGGGCGGAGCGCGCTCGCTGCCGCGGAGTTCCGGCGCATGCGCGTGCGAGCTTTGCGGAGGGAATGGCCCGATCATCGCCGTTTTTTTTGTGCTTTTTGGCGGTTACTTTTTTTGATTTGTCCGCCCGAATCGCTATTTTTACGGCTTGTAAAGAAACTCTACCCCCATGGCCAAGGATTTCACCCCTTCGCGGCGCAACAGCGAAGCCTACGACGCGCTGACCGAGACGGCGGGCAGCGTACCCCCGCAGGCGGTCGAGCTGGAGGAAGCGGTATTGGGCGCTCTGATGCTCGAAAAGGACAGCATCATCGCCGTGCAGGAGTTCGTCACTCCCGATTCGTTCTACACCGAGGAGCACCGCGCGATCTACAAGGCGATCGAGGAGCTGTCGATGGAGCTGAAGCCCATCGACCTCTACACCGTGACCGAGCGGCTGAAGGTCAAGAAAGAGCTGAAGAAAGTGGGCGGCGCCTCGTATTTGGCCCAGCTCACGCAGAAAGTGGGTTCGGCGGCCAACGTCGAGTTCCATGCCAAGATCATCGCCCAGAAATACGTGCAGCGCGAGCTGATCCGCTCGGCGACCGAAATCCAGAAACGGTCGTACGACGAGTCGACCGACGTCACGGAGCTTATAGGCTTCGCCGAGGGCGAAATCTTCAAGGTCTCGGAGGGGCATGTCAAGCGTTCGGTGCAGTCGTCCAAGGACATCCTGGCCCGGGCGTTGATGCAGATCGAGGAGGCTTCGAAGAACACCAGCGCCTTCAACGGCGTGCCCTCGGGCTTCATGGCCATCGACCGCGTGACGCTGGGGTGGCAACTTTCGGATTTGATCATCATCGCCGCCCGTCCTTCGATGGGTAAGACGGCGTTCGTCCTTTCGATGGCCCGCAACATGGCTGTCGACCACGAGGCCGGCGTGGCGTTCTTCTCTCTGGAAATGTCGTCGGTGCAGCTCATGATGCGTCTGATCATCGCCGAAACGGGCTTGAGCGGCAACGACGTCAAGTCGGGCCGGCTGACGCCCGAGCAGTGGCGCCACCTCGAATCGGCCACCAAGCCGCTGGGTTCGGCCCCGCTGTTCATCGACGATACGCCGGCCCTCTCGGTCTTCGAGTTCCGCTCGAAGGCCCGCCGTCTGAAGATCCATAACGACATCAAGATCATCGTCATCGACTACCTCCAGCTCATGACCGGTAACCAGGATTCGAAGGGCAACCGCGAGCAGGAGGTGGCGTTCATTTCGCGTACGCTCAAGGCCATAGCCAAGGAGCTGAACGTGCCGATCATCGCCCTGTCGCAGTTGAGCCGCGCCACCGAGATGCGCGGCGGTTCGAAGCGCCCCCAGCTCTCCGACCTGCGCGAGTCGGGCGCCATCGAGCAGGACGCCGACATCGTGGCGTTCATCCACCGTCCCGAGTACTACGGCATCAACCAGGACGAGAACGGCATGCCCACGGCCGGCCTGGCCGAGATCATCATCGCCAAGCACCGTAACGGCGCCGTGTGCGACGTCAACCTGCGTTTCCTCAAGGAGCAGGCCCGCTTCGTCGACATGGACGATACCATGCTGCCGCCCTCGCAGGCGCTCGACAGCCAACAGGCCTACGACGACTATGCCAGCGGCTCGAACGGCGGCGATTTCGGCGGCGGTCTGGGGGCTGCGGCCGGGGGCGGCGAGTTCGACCTGACGCCTCCGTCGCTCGGCGACGAGGCGCCGTTCTAACCTGCCTGCTGCGCCATGTTTGTCCGGACTTATGCAGGAGCGGTCGTGGGGATCGATGCCGTGACGGTGACCGTCGAGGTCAACATCGCGGGCGGCGGTCTGGGACTCTATTTGGTGGGTCTGCCCGACAATGCCGTCAAGGAAAGCGAGCAGCGTATCCGCGCCGCATTCGAGAATTCGGGCGAGCGGATGTCGGGCAAGAAGGTGGTCGTGAACCTGGCGCCCGCCGACCTGCGCAAGGAGGGCGCGGCGTTCGACCTGCCCATCGCCGTGGGGATTCTGGCGGCCATGGGGCGCATCAATGCCGGGGCGGTGGGCGATACGCTGCTGGCGGGCGAGTTGTCGCTCGACGGGACGGTCAAGCCCGTGCGGGGCGTGCTGCCGATGGCCGTGCAGGCGCGGCGCGACGGCATACGGCGGTTGGTGGTTCCGGCGGCCAATGCGGCCGAGGCGGCCGTGGTCGAGGGCGTGGAGGCCATAGGCGTGCGGAGTTTGCGCGAGACGATCGCGTTCTTCAACGGCGAAGAGGAGCTTGCACCGGCGACGGCTGCGATGCTCGAACCGTTGGGCGAAGCTGCGGGGCGCTACGACGAGGATTTCGCCGACGTCAAGGGGCAGGCCCACATCAAGCGGGCGCTGGAGATCGCCGCGGCCGGCGGGCATAACGTGTTGATGATCGGCTCGCCCGGCTCGGGCAAGACGATGCTGGCGCGCCGCATGCCCACGATCCTGCCGCCGCTGACGCCCGACGAGGCGCTGGAGACGACCGAAATACACTCCGTGGCGGGACTCGCGCAGATCGCCGGATTGATGACCCGGCGTCCGTTCCGGGCGCCGCATCATACGATTTCGCAGGTGGCCCTGATCGGCGGCGGGCAGTCGCCCCACCCGGGCGAAGTGTCGTTGTCGCACAACGGCGTGCTGTTTTTGGACGAGCTGCCCGAGTTCGGGCGCAGCGCTCTGGAGGTGTTGCGCCAGCCGCTCGAGGAGAAGCGCATCACCGTGGCGCGGGCGCGCTACAGGGTGCAGTATCCGGCCAACTTCACGTTGATCGCTGCGATGAATCCCTGCCCGTGCGGCTACTACAACCATCCGACCCGGGAGTGCACCTGCTCGCCGGGGTCGGTGCATCGTTACATGGGGCGGATTTCGGGTCCGTTGATGGATCGGATCGACATGCACATCGAGGTGACGCCCGTCGACCCCGCCGATCTGGCCGATGCCGCGCCGGGCGAGCCGAGCGCCGCGATCCGCGAGCGGGTGTGCCGGGCGCGGAAGATACAGCAAAAACGGTTTAGCGACTGTGCCGGAGTATATACCAATGCGATGATGAATGCGGCGATGCTGCGCGACTACTGCCGGTTGGACGGGGCTTCGGCCGCGCTCCTGGAGCAGGCGATGAACCGGCTCGCGCTTTCGGCGCGGGCCTACGACCGAATCCTGAAGGTGGCGCGCACGATCGCCGATCTGGCGGGCCGCGAACGGATCGAGGCGTCCGACGTGGCCGAGGCGATCAACTACCGGTCGCTCGACAGGGAGAGTTGGGGAAGATGACACGAAACCGCAGAACTTTTGCAGACGAAAGATTTAAAGATTTGAGTAATTGGGGCTTTTGTTGAGTTATGGATAAAAAACTGCATATCATTGTTTCGGGCGGCGGCACGGGAGGCCATATCTACCCGGCCGTGGCGGTCGCCGAGGCGCTCGAGCGGCGTTTGGGCGACCGGGTGGAGCTGCTCTTCGTGGGTGCCGAGGGCAAGATGGAGATGGAGAAGGTGCCCGCACAGGGCTATCGGATCGTGGGGTTGCCGATCGTGGGGTTGCAGCGACGTTTGGAGTGGCGCAACCTGCTGATCCCGTTCAAGATATGGCGAAGCCTGCGATTGGCCCGCAAGACGATTCGGGATTTCGGCGCCGATGTCGTGGCCGGTTTCGGCGGCTATGCCAGTGCTCCGGTGCTGTGGGCCGCGCAACGCATGGGCGTGCCGACTCTGATCCAGGAGCAGAACTCCTATGCCGGCGTTACCAACAAGATTCTGGCCAAGGGTGCGCGGCGTATCTGCACGGCCTACGAGGGCATGGAGCGCTTTTTCCCGGCCGACAAGATCGTGCTCACGGGCAATCCGCTCCGGGGCCGCTTCTCGAAAGAGGGGGCCGATCGGGCCGAGGCGCTGCGGCACTACGGATTCACGCCCGACAAGCAGGTCGTTCTGGTCGTGGGCGGGTCGCTCGGCACGCGTTCGCTCAACGAGATGATGAAGACATGGATTCTTTCACTTTCCGGCGCCGATGCTCCGGTGCAGGTGATCTGGCAGACGGGCAAGTACTACGAGCGAGAGATGCGCGAGTTTCTGGCCGCTCACCCCACGCCGGGCATCTGGCAGGGGGCGTTCATCGAGCGCATGGATCTGGCCTATGCCGCGGCCGATCTGGTGGTCTCGCGCAGCGGCGCCGGCACGGTCTCGGAGTTGTGTCTGGTGGCCAAACCGGTGCTGTTCGTACCCTCGCCCAACGTGGCCGAGGATCATCAGACCAAGAACGCGCAGGCGCTCGAACGGCAGGGTGCCGCGGCGATCGTGGCCGATGCCGTATGCCGCACCGAAGCCATGCCGCGGGCGCTGGAGCTGCTCGCCGATCCCGCCGCACTGGCCCGCATGAGTGCCTGCCTCGAACGGCTGGCCAAGCCGCAGGCGGCCGAAGATATCGTCGAGGAAATCGTCAAATTGCTGAAGTGATGGATTTTTCGAAAGTCTATTTTCTGGGGATCGGCGGCATCGGCATGAGCGCCCTGGCCCGCTATTTTCTGCACGAGGGCAAGCAGGTGGCCGGCTACGACCGCACCCCTTCGACCCTGACCGCCGAACTCGAAGCCGAGGGCGCCGTCGTCCACTACGACGACGATGTGCGGGCGATCCCGGCGCCGTTTCTCGACCCGCGCGACACGATGGTGGTCTACACGCCTGCCGTGCCGCAGGAGCACAGCGAGTATCGCTACTTCCTTGAACACGGCTTCGCGGTCGAGAAACGTTCGCAGATGCTCGGGCACCTCTCGGAGGGCAAATATGTCATGGCCGTGGCGGGCACGCATGGCAAAACCACGACTTCCACGCTGGTCGCCTGGCTCAACCGCGCGCTGACGGGCGGCGGTTCGGCGTTCCTGGGCGGTATCTCGAAGAACTTCGGCGGCAATCTGGTGCTGGGCGGCGGCGCCCGGCTGGCGGTCGAGGCCGACGAGTTCGACCGCTCGTTCCTGCGGCTCTACCCCGACGTGGCGGTCGTCACCTCGGCCGATGCCGATCATCTGGACATCTACGGCACGCACGAGGCGGTCAAGGAGGCTTTCTCGCAGTTCGTGCGGCAGATCAGAAAAGGCGGGGCGCTGGTCATCAAGCAGGGGGTCGACATCGCGATCGACAACCCCGGCATTCGGGTCTACCGTTATGCCTACGATACCCCGTGCGACTTCTACGCGCGGAACATCGAATTGTCGGAGGGCGGATACTATCGCTACGATCTGGTGACGCCCGACGGGACGGTCGAGGGCTGCACGCTCGGCATCCCGGGGTGGGTGAACATCGAGAATGCCGTGGCGGCCAGTGCGGCCGTGTGGTGCGCGGCGCAGGCGGAGAACGGCGGCTTCGATCCCGAGAAGCTCCGGGCGGCGCTCGCCGCGTTCTCGGGCGTCAAGCGGCGGTTCGAATTTTATGTCAACACCCCGAAGCAGGTATATATGGACGATTATGCCCACCACCCGCGCGAATTGGCCGCGACGCTGACCTCCGTGCGGCAGATGTTCCCCCGGCGCAAGGTCACGGCGCTGTTCCAGCCACATCTTTATACGCGTACGCGCGATTTCTACGAGGGGTTCGCCGAGGCGTTGTCCCACGCCGACGAGGTGGTGTTGCTGCCGATCTATCCGGCGCGCGAGGAGCCGATTCCGGGCATCGCTTCCGAGATCATCGCCGAGCGCGTAACGGTGCCCTGCCGCATCGTGGAGCGCGAGCGGCTGGCCGACGAGGTGGCCGCCATGGATACCGATGTCGTGGTGAGCTTCGGCGCAGGCAACATCGACGCCTGCTGCGCTGCACTCGCCGAAAAACTGAAACTGAAAAGCCGATGAACAGCAGAGCGTCCGAGGTGTTTCTCCGGGCCGCCTGAAAAGAAGCGTTGTAGCTTGAACCGTTATTTCCGATATGTTTTGCCGGCCCTGCTGTGGGCCGCGGCGGCCGGCTATTTGGCGGCGGCCGGGATCGCTGCGCGCCGTGCGCGTGCCGTGCGCACCGTGTCGAGCGTGGCGGTCGATGTGGTCGACAGCACGTCGCGGGGACACCTGGTTTCGACGATGCGCGTGCGCGAGTGGATCGCTGGCAGCCGCATCCCCACGATCGGCACGGCAGTTGATACGGTCGACCTGACGGGTATCGAGGCATTGATCGCCCGCAACGGTTTCGTGAAGGAGGCGGTGGCCTATGTCGCTCGAGGGGGCGAGCTGCATGTGGAGATCAGCCAGCGCGAACCGCTCTTGCGCCTGCTCACCGACGGGGTCAACAGCTACATCACCTCCGAGGGCTATATGTTCGTGGCGCCGCGTGCGTCGTCGCTGTATGTGCCTGTGGTGACGGGCAGTTACCGGCTGCCGGTGCCTGCCGATTATGTAGGCGATGTGCGCGTGCATATCGCCGGGCAGATCGAGGAGATCGAGCGGCGCATCGTCGCCCTCGAAAAGGAGAAATACCCGTTCTACCGTCGGGAGATCGAGAACGATCGGCGGCTCGACGAGCTGCGCCGGCGGCGCATCAAGCGCGGTTGGTGGGAGAAAGCCCGCGATTTCGAGCGGCGCGTGGAGGAGCTGCGGCAGGAGAAGGCGTTGCTGCGCCGCAGCTATCGCTACGAGGCCCGCATGGTGCAGGAGGCGATCGACCGCCTGACCCGCGAGCAGGAAGCCGAGCGCGATCGGCAAAAAAAGTTGGAGAAAAGCTACGAAGATTTGATGAAACTCCTTACCTTTGTGGAAACTATCGAAAAAGATGCGTTCTGGAGGTCGGAGGTGGTGCAGATCATAGCCCGTTCGACCCCCGGCGGTGCATTGGAGATCGATCTGGTGCCGCGCAGCGGCCGGCATACGATCCGGTTCGGCCGTCTGGAGGAGCCGCAGCGCAAGCTCGACAAGTTGATGCGCTTCTATCGCGGGGGGCTGTCGCGCATCGGGTGGGACGAATACCGTACGATAGATATAAGATATAAGGATCAGGTGGTTTGCAGGAAATAAAAGATTCAGCCGTGGAAAGAAGAAACTATACCGTCGCCGTCGATTTGGGGTCGTCGTCCGTCGTGGTGGCCGTCGGAGAGAAACCCGTCGACGGGAAAATGAGCGTCCTGGCGCTCGTGTCGAAACCCGTCGAGGGGGTCAATGCCGGGCGCATAGACAACATCGAGCTGGTGAGCCGGGCCATCCGCGAAGCCGTGGCGGAGATCGAGGAGCGCCTCGGCATCCGCATCACGGAGGCCTATGCCGGCATCTCGGGCGATTTCGTGCGTTGCGCCCGCCATACCGACCACGTGTATGTCTACGACCCGCAGACCGGCGTGACGCAGCAGGATGTCGACGCGCTGTTCGACCGCATGCGCAACGTGCAGGCTCCCGACGACGAGACGATCATGGAGCGCATCCCGCAGAACTATATGGTCGACGACAGCCAGGAGGTGAAGAACCCCGTGGGGTCGTTCGGCAAGAAACTCTCGTCGACGTTCAACTTCATCCTCTGCCACAAGACGCCCATTCAGCGGCTCGATATGGCACTGAAGCGCTTGAGCATCAGGATGCTGGGCGTGCTGTCCGATGCCCTGGCCATGCCCGAGGCGGTGTTGCTGCCCGAGGAGAAGGAGGAGGGCGTCGCCGTGGTCGACATGGGCGGCGGCGTGACGGACGTGACGGTCTATTACCGCAACGTGGTGCGCTACACGGTTTCGATCCCGATGGGCGCTTCGGCCATCAACCGCGACATCCGCACCATGGGCGTGCCCGAGAAATATGTCGAGAAACTGAAGCGCAAGTACGGTTCGGCCGTGGCCGAGCTGGCGCCCGAGGATAAATTGATCCGCGTTCAGGGCCGTACGAGCCGCGAGGACAAGGATATCCTGCTGAAGAACCTGGCCACCGTCATCGAAGCCCGCGCTACGGACATCGCCGAGTTCGTGCTGCAGGAGATCAAGGATTCGGGCTATGCGTCGAAACTGGCCTACGGCATCGTCCTGACCGGCGGTTCGGCCCAGCTGAAAGATATCGGCGAACTGTTCCACCGCGTGACCGAGATGGACGTGCGCATAGCGTTGCCCGACGCTTCGGTCGACGAAGCCTCCGTCGAGCGGGTCGCCAGCCCGGCATTCTCTACGGCGGTGGGTCTGTTGCTCAAGGGAGCCAGACAGGGCGCCTGCGCAGTGGTCGAGCACATTTCTACTCCCGCACAGAGCCAGGCCGCTGCATCCCAGGCGCCGGCGAATGCCGCGGCCACGGTGCCTTCGGCCGCGCAGCCCGGGGTTGCGCCCGATGCTGCGGCTTCTGCCCCTTCGGGAACGATTCCGCCCAGAACGGCGGCGCCCGAGCGTACGACCCTTGCGCCGCGATCTGCAGCTGCGCAACGGGGTGGCGTGCCGCCCGTGGCCCGGCCGGAAACTCCGTCTGCGGCGCAACCGGCTGCCGCTGCGCCCCAGCCTCAAAGCCGACCCGCCGCGTCGCAGTTCCGGCATGTGCCCCCGCACGTGCAGGAGGAGATGCCCGCCCCGCAGCAACCCGTGCAGCAGCAACCCCTGCAACAGCCTTTCCGGCAGCCGGCCCAGCCGGTGGCGCAGCAACCGCTGCAGCAACCCGCGCAGTCTGCGGCACAACAGCCGTTGCAGCAGCCCTATGTCGAGGCCGAGCCGCTCGTGGCGCCCGATTTCGATTTCTCGGACGATTTCGAGCCGGTCGATTCGAAGCGCAAGCGCGACTGGGGTTCGATTTTCCAGAAAGCGTTCGACAAGGTGAACAAGAGCTTCACCGCTGCCGAGGACGAGGAGATATAGAGCGATGCAGGGCTTTGCGAGTCGACTGTTGAATTATAAATTTCTGCGAAATTTTCTTTTTCCTGCTTTATGACAGACGAATTGATGTCGGAGATCAAGGCGCCCCGGGCCGACAGATCGATCATCACGGTAGTGGGGGTCGGCGGTGCCGGCGGCAATGCCGTGAATCACATGTGGAGCCTCGGTATCTGCGGCGTGTCGTTCATGGTGTGCAACACCGACCAGCAGGCCCTGGACAAAAGCCCCGTGGAGACCAAGATCCGCCTGGGCAGCGAGGGCCTGGGGGCCGGCAACGACCCCGAGAACGGGCGTCGTGCCGCCGTGGAGACGCTGCCCGAAATCCGGCAGTATTTCGAGTCGGCGGGTACGCGCATGATCTTCATCACGGCGGGTATGGGCGGCGGCACGGGTACGGGCGCTTCGCCCGTGATCGCCAAGTTGGCCAAGGAGATGGGGCTGCTGACCGTGGCTATCGTCACTTCGCCGCTGGCCGTCGAGGGCAAGATCCGCTACGAGCAGGCATTCCGCGGTATCGAGGAGCTGAGGCAGAGCGTCGATTCGCTGCTGATCATCAACAACGAAAACATCCTCGAAATCTATGGGCGTCTGTCGCTCAAGCAGGCGTTCGGCAAGGCCGACGACATTCTGGCCTCGGCCGCCAAGGGCATCGCCGAGATCATCACCGTGGAGAGCGATTTGGTGAATGTCGACTTCGCCGATGTCTCGAAAGTCATGCGTTGCAGCGGCCGTGCCCACATGGCCGTGGCTACGGCCGAGGGCGACGGTCGCGCCGAGGCGGTGGCCGAAGCCTCGTTGCGTTCGCCGCTGCTGGATCACAATCTGATCTCCGGTGCGAAGAACATCCTGCTCAACATATCGGTTTCCAATGCCGACGAGCTGATGTACGAGGAGGTCACGCGCATCCTCGAATACATCCAGGCTCACGCCAGCGTGCAGGACGAGGAGGGTGTCGTCCACGACGCCAACATCATCTGGGGTACCAGCGAGAAACCGCAGCTGGGCAACGCCATCGAGCTGGTGGTGGTGGCCACCGGATTCCGCAGCGACGAGGTGCCCGAAGCCATGAAACAGATCGTGCCGGCCGGGCGCGGCGTGCTGCCGGCCAAGGAGACCCCCTCGGAGTCGGCGCTCGAACCGATCAAGCCCCTGGCGGCGAAATCGCCGCAGCGGCCGGGCGAGCAGGTGGTGCTGGGCGCCAAGTCGACGCGCTACAACAACATCGACGCGTTGCTTTCGAAGCCGGCCTACCAGTCGCGCAACTCGAAGTTCATCGTCCAGATGTCGGGCGGCCGCAAAGAGGTGCTGCGCAACGACGCGGCGGCCGCACAGTCGTCCGAGGAGAAATCCGACAACGGCTCGCTTTTCGATTAACCCATTCGTCCGGATTTGGAACACGTTCCCTGGATCATATTCAACGGTTTCTCGACCCACGTCGTCGTGCGGTGCGTCGCGACGTTGCTGCTGTTGTGCGTTTCGGCGCTCGTGTCGGGTGCCGAAACTTCGTTTTTCTCGCTTTCGCACAACGACGTGCAGGCGCTCAAGCAGCGCACCGACGCTTCGGCGGGTGCCGTGCTGAAGCTGCTGGGCGACGTCGACATGCTGCTGGCGACCATTCTGGTGGCCAATAATCTGGTGAATATCTGCATCACCATATTCATGGCGGGCATCGTCGATGCGCTTTTCACGTTCGCGCATCTGGAGTTCCTGTTCAAGACGATCGTCGTCACGTTCTTCCTGCTGCTTTTCGGCGAGGTGCTGCCCAAGGTGCTGGCGCAGACCATGCCCGTGCGCTTCGCCCGGTTCGTGGCGCGGCCGCTGATGGTGCTGCGCAAAATCTTCTATCCGCTCTCCTACGTGCTGGTGCGGACGAGCAGCCGCATCAGCGAAAAAGCGTCGCACAAGAGCGAGATTTCGCTCGACGATCTGGCCGATGCCGTCGACATGACGCAGACGTCCAATCCCGAGGAACACGTGATGCTGTCGGGCATCGTCAACTTCGTCAACACCGAGGTGCAGGAGATCATGAAGCCGCGCGTGGACATCACGGCGCTCGAACTGACCGACGACTACGAGAAGGTCAAGCGCACGATCATCGCCTCGGGCTTCTCGCGCATCCCGGTGTTCGAGGAGGATATCGACAACATCCGCGGCACGCTCTATGTCAAGGATTTGCTGCCCTACATCAACCACGGCAACGAGTTCGGGTGGCAGCAGCTGATCCGCAAGCCCTATTTCGTGCCCGAGCACAAGAAAATCAACGATCTGCTGGGCGACTTCCAGTCGAACAAGGTGCATATGGCGATCGTGGTCGACGAGTACGGCTCGACGCTGGGTCTGGTGTCGCTGGAGGATATCATCGAGGAGATCGTGGGCGAAATCTCGGACGAGAGCGACAACGACGAGAGTTTCTACACCCGGCTGGGGGCAGGGAGCTACCTCTTCGAGGGCAAGACCCACATCGGCGACTTCGAGCGGATTCTGTCGCTCGACGAGGAGACTTTCTCCGACGAGAAGGGCGAAGCCGAGACGCTGGCGGGCCTCATGCTCGAACTCAAGCGCGACTTCCCGCGCAAGGGCGATGTCTTCACTTCGCACGATATCCGTTTCACGATCAAGGAGCTGGACGGCCACCGTATCGACAAGATACGGGTGGACATGAAATAAAACGATCGACGCAGGCGATCGTTATCCGTTCATTATTTTTTGCTGCTGTGTTCCGACTTATCGTTTCCCGACCTCTTTCAGAGACCGATATCGCACGCTGGACTACCTCCGAAGAGCGGGCGCAGGCTTGCGGATTCGCCCCGGCGCGGCGGGCGGAGTGGCTGTCGTGGCGGGCCGTCGTGCGACAGGAACTTTGCGGCATGACGGGATGCGCTCCGGGGCTGATTGCGATCGGTTACGATGCAGTCGGAGCACCCACGGTAGAGATGTCGCCGTGGTTTCTATCGGTTTCCCATTGCCGGGGCAGCATCGCCGTGGCTCTTTCCAAGACTCGTTGCGCCGTGGATATCGAGACGCTCGACCGCGATTTCGGGCGCGTCGCGTCGCGCTATATGACCGCTGAAGAACGGGCGTTGTCGGACGATGCGCGGTGGCCGGCTGTGGGGTGGTGCGCCAAGGAGACGCTTTACAAGTATGCCGCACGCCGGGAATCGGACTTGTTGGGCGACCTGCGTATCGAGCGGGTCGATTTCCGGGCCGGTATCCTCGTGGGGCGGATCGCGGGCGGCGAGCCGCTTACCCTCCGGTTCCTGGTGTTCGCCGGCCGCGTGGTCGTTTATCTCGCATAACCATGGAAATTCCCGCACCGCAGTTGCCCGATGCTTCGGCGCCCGATGCCGCTCCCGCTCTTCTTTTTGAGGTCGAGGAGGTCGCCGATGCGGTTTTCCGCGGGGCGCTCTTTGCGTCGCTTGACCGCGAACACTTCTCGGTGGAGCAGGTCTCCTTTTCCGGCTGCCGTTTTTCGGGTGCCCGCCTGCGGCATGTCCACTTTTCGGACGTGCTTTTCCGCAACTGCGACTTCTCCAATGCCGACCTGCGCAGCTGTTCGTTCCATCGCGTGCGGTTTCTCGACTGCAAACTCACCGGCGCCGACTTCGGCGAGGGCGTTTTCGGCTTCGCTGTGTTCGAGCGCTGTCGAGGCGAGTTCGCCGGTTTCGGGGCCGCCAAGTTCCGCCGTGCAGCGTTCGAGGGCTGCATGCTGCGCAACGCCGTATTGAGCGACTGCCGCTTCGAGCAGGTCGCCTTTGCGGGCTGCGACTTTACGCTGGCCGAGTTCTTCGGCTCCCGCCTGCAGGGCATTTCGCTGGCCGACTGCGAAATCCGCGGCGCTCGCTTCCGCGATGCCGCTTCGTTCGAACTCCGCGGTGCCCGTATCTCCCGGACTCAGGCCCTCGATCTGGTAAGGCTCCTCGGCGTCGAATTCGAGGAGTAAACGAAAAGTCCGGAACCGCAATGGGTACTGGACTTTTTAAGGTGAAAAATGAAAAGTTCTTTTGCTTGTTCCCCTTTCGCTTCCCGCTTTGCTCCGTGTTATTCGAGACCTAATTTTTCGGCCGTCGTTGCGGGCAGTGCATGCTTGTTGAGCATGATCGAGATCGTTTTGTAGGCTACGAACGGACGCGAGAAATACCAGTAGCCGCCATAGGGAGGCCGATCGCCCCACGAGTTGAGCACCTTGTAGAACGGGTTGCCGGCCTGGTCGGTCGCCCGGCCCACGATGACCATGCCGTGGTCGTCGGTGGTCTCGTAGTTGTCGTAGGCCTCCTGACGCATCGCCTGGGTCACGACCAACTCCTGTACGGGTTTGTCGAACGAGTAGAGGGCGGCCTCTTTCTCCTGCTCGGTGAGTTTGCCCCACTTTTCGGCCTCCGTGCCGCTCATGTTTTCTTTCCGGCTTTCGGGCACGATGCCGATCGCCTTGGTGCGGCTGAAGCCCTTTTCGCTCACGTCGGTGCCCCAGGCCAGGGCATAGCCGTCGGCGAGCGCATGGTCGACGGCGGCCATCATCTCGTCGAGCGGCAGGTTGTAGACCTTGCCCCACATCCAGTTGTCGGGCACTTCCAGGACGAACTGCGTGTAGAACGGGTGATGGGTGAACGACGTGATGTCGATGTAGTCGTTCATGTCGATGGGCAGCGATGCCGCGAACGACGCGGGCGTATACTCCTCGCCTCGGTAGACGAACGTTTCGGGCACGGGGCCGAAGTATTCGTCGAGCAGTGCCTCGAAAGCGCGCTTCCAGGCTGTCGAGAGGGGCTTGCCCGATTTCTTGGCGGCGCCGATCACGGCGTCGAGGTAGGCTTTGAGCACGGCCGAAAGCTCGTGGAAGTCGGGCTTCTCGGTGCCGTAGTTCAGACCCGGATAGGCCTCGAACGGCACGATACCGTGGGTCTTGATCGTCTCGACGACATCGTGCGAAGCGCCGCCCTCGGCGAAATTGAGGTGGCCGTGCAGCCGGACATACTTTTCGGCCTTGTCCGTGAACGTGTGGCGCGCAATCCACATCTCCGACAGATGCACTTCGTCGCCGCCGGCGCGCAGGATTTCGCTTTCGAGGAACGAGCAGGTCGAGAAACTCCAGCACGTGCCGCTGCGGCTCTGGTCTTTGACCGCGGTAACGGGTACCGATTTGTCGTCGATGAAGCGGTAGCCGGGGGCTTCGGGCGTCCGGGCTGCGGCGCTCCACAGAGCACCGGCGCAGAGCAGGGAGAGTACGAGGTTTTTCATGGTGTCGGAAAACTCGGGATCGGAATTATTTTTTCGATTCGGCAACGATCCTGATGCAGTCGTCGAAAGTCAGCGTCGCCGGGTCGGTGCCTTTGGGCAGGCGGTAGTTCTTGCCCTTGTAGGCGAGGTAGGCGCCGTAGCGGCCGTTCTTGACCAGCATGTCGGGGTCTTCGTCGAAACTTTTCAGCGGAATGTGAGCCGTCGAAGCGGCCTGCTTGTGGGCGGCGATGACCTCCACGGCCCGCTCGTAGGTGATCGTGTAGGGGTCGTCGCCTTTGCCTAACGAGGCGAACGACTTGCCGTAGCGGACATAGGGGCCGTATTTGCCGATGCCCACGGCCACCTCGTCGTCGTCGAGCCGGCCCAGTGTACGGGGCAGCGCGAAGAGCGCCAGCGCCTCGTCGAGGGTGATCGATTCGATCAGCTGCCCCTTCTTGAGCGAGGCGAAGCGGCTTTTCTCGCCTTCGGCACCCTCGATTTCGACCATCGGGCCGTAGCGGCCGATGCGCGCCTTGACGGCATGCCCCGTCGCGGGGTCGGTGCCCAGGACGCGGGCCTGGTTCTTCTTGTCGTTCTGCTGCTCGATGGCCGTGTCGACCATTTTGTGGAACGGCTCGTAGAAGTCGCCGATCATGCGGCTCCAAGTGATGTCGCCCTCGGCCACGCGGTCGAACTCCTTCTCGACGTTGGCCGTGAAGT
>CAYSJF010000020.1:0-24806 GCA_964431265.1 uncultured Alistipes sp.
GGATAAGTTCGAGACATTGGTAAATGATATTTCGGAGGGACTGCCGGCAGAAATCGCAACTCGACGACAGCAATGCGAGTATTATAGAGACAAACTACTGACATTTAAGCGAAAAGACGATGGTAAAATACAACCTTGTAGCTGAAAACCCCGAGAGTACGGTCGTAAGCGACTACCAAACCGAATACCGTACGGAAAAGGAATACCAGTCGGAGGCTGAACTCGAACGGGCCTTTATCAGCCTGCTGACCGGGCAAGCTTACGACTATTTGCCGATTCATACCGAGGCCGAATTGGTCGCCAATCTGCGGTTGCAGTTGGAGAAACTGAACGACTACACCTTCACCGATACGGAGTGGTCGCGTTTCTTTACGGGGTGCATTGCCAATCCCAATGCCGGCATTGTCGATAAGACCGCCATTATTCAGGAGGATTTCATCCAGCTACTGACACGCGATGACGGAACGGTCAAAAATATTTATTTGCTCGACAAGGGCAATATCCACAACAACTCGCTGCAAGTCGTCAATCAATACGAAGTCGAGAACGGAGCGCGTCCCAATCGTTACGATGTTACCATACTGGTAAACGGTCTTCCGTTGGTGCATGTCGAGTTGAAGCGTCGCGGTGTCGATATAAAAGAGGCGTTTAACCAAATAGACCGCTACCAGCGCGAAAGTTTCTGGGCGGGTTGCGGATTGTTCGAATATGTGCAGTTATTCGTTATCTCGAACGGTACATATACCAAGTATTACAGCAACACCACGCGCCAAAGCCATATCAAAGAATCGTCGAACAGCGGCAAGGTCAAGAGCAAGCAGACGAGCAACAGTTTCGAGTTCACATCATGGTGGGCAGATGCCAACAACAAGCCCATCACCGACCTGATGGGCTTCGGACGCACGTTCTTCGCCAAACACACGCTGCTCAATCTGCTGACCCGTTATTGCGTATTCACCTCCGATCGTATGCTGCTCGTCATGCGTCCCTATCAGGTAGTGGCGACGGAGCGCATATTGGGCAAAATAAACATCGCCAACAATTATAAGCAGTACGGTTCGGTCGATGGCGGCGGATATATCTGGCATACGACTGGCAGCGGCAAGACGCTGACCTCGTTCAAGACGGCACAGCTGGCCAGCAAGTTGTCTTACATCGACAAAGTGCTGTTCGTGGTCGACCGCAAAGACCTCGACTACCAGACCATGCGCGAATACGACAAATTCGAGCGTGGCGCAGCCAACAGCAATACCAGTACGGCTATTCTGAAAAAACAGCTGGAAGATCCGTCGGCGAAGATTATCATTACGACCATTCAGAAACTCTCGGTTTTTATCAATCGCCATGCAGAGCATCCGGTATTCCAGCAGAAGATGGTCATCATCTTCGATGAGTGCCATCGCTCGCAGTTCGGTGATATGCACACGGCGATTACCCGAAAATTCAAACGGTACTTTATCTTCGGCTTTACCGGCACACCGATTTTTGCGAAAAATGCGTTAAGCGGCGGCAAACCGAATCTGCGGACTACGGAACAGGCATTCGGCGAACAGTTGCATACCTATACGATTGTCAATGCCATAACCGACAAGAACGTATTGCCTTTCCGCATCGAGTATATCCGGACAATCAAGGAGAAAGAGCATATCGAGAACTCGATGGTGTGGGACATCGACCGCGAGAAGGCTCTGGCAGACCCGCAGCGCATCGCCAATATCGTTACCTATATCCTCCAACATTTCAACCAAAAGACGAAACGCACGAAACGCACATCGCGCTCGTATGAGTTCGGTGCAGTTGTCAACATCGGCGAAGTGGCATCGGCCGGCCGCCGCAATAAGGTTGAGGAGGTGAAACAGCGGGTGCGTCTTACTGGGTTCAATTCGATTTTGGCTGTTTCCTCCATCGAAACAGCCAAGATGTACTACACTGAGTTCAAGCGGCAGATGGCAGAGTTGCCGAGTGCGCAACGGCTGAAAGTGGCGACCATATACAGTTTCGGCGTAAACGAAGATACGGACGATTTCATCGTGGATGAGAACCCCGAAGACACGAGCAGACTCGACCAAAGTTCCAGAGATTTTTTGGAAGATGCGATAAAGGACTACAACGCAATGTTCTCGACTGCTTACGATACGTCGAGCGACAAGTTCCAGAACTACTACAAGGACGTTTCGCTTCGCATGAAGAATCGGGAGTTGGATTTGCTGATAGTCGTCAATATGTTTCTTACCGGATTCGATGCCACGACGCTTAACACGTTGTGGGTCGATAAGAATCTGCGCATGCACGGCTTATTGCAGGCCTATTCGCGCACGAACCGTATTCTGAACTCGATTAAAACTTTCGGCAACATCGTATGTTTCCGCAATCTTGAAACGGCTACGAACGAGAGCCTTGCGCTGTTCGGCGACAAGGAGGCCGCAGGCATCGTTCTGCTCAAAACATTCGACGAGTATTACAACGGCTATACGCAGAACGACAAGAATATTCGCGGATATGCCGAACTGGTCGATGAACTGCAAACGAAATATCCCGTTGGCGAACAGATTATCGGCGAGCAGGACAAAAAGGCTTTCGTGCGTCTGTATGGCGCGATACTGAAATTACGGAATATACTTTCGACCTTCGATGCCTTTGCCGGTCGTGAGATTCTCTGCGAACGCGACGTACAGGATTATCATAGCACATATATCGACCTCTATAATGAATTCCGACCGAAGAAACACGACGCAGAAAACATCAATGACGATGTGGTATTCGAAATGGAACTTATCAAGCAGGTTGAGATTAATATCGACTATATCCTGTCATTGATTCGCAAGTATCACGAAGAGCATCTGCAAGACAAAGAGATAATCGTTACCATACGCAAAGCGATAGATTCGAGCGTCGACTTGCGCAACAAAAAAGAACTGATCGAGCATTTCATTGACTCCCTGACACCGGAATCGGATGTGGATGAAGATTGGCTCGCTTATGTCGAAGAACAGCGTCGTGCAGAATTGGAGCGGATCATTGCCGACGAAAACCTGAACCACGATGAAGCCTATAAGTTTATGGACAATGCCTTCCGCGACGGGTTTATCCAAACAACCGGCACAGCGATAACCAAAGTGCTGCCGCCTGTCTCCCGCTTTACACCCACAGGCGACCGCACGAAGAAACGTGAAGTCGTTATCGAACGACTGACCGCATTCTTCAATCGGTTCTGGGATATCATATCATCTACCAACCAAAACTAAACCAACCTTATTATGAATCAATCGAACTACGCTTTATTGACAGCCTTATATGATTCTCAATCATCGGATTTGTATAAGGATATATATTTCCCTATTATCAAGTATAGCATCTTTTTGTTATATCAAAAACAAACAGATACTACCAAATACTATGATACGACCAATATCCAAGAGGTCATCATAGAAAAATTCGGCATCAAGATACCTTTGATTGTCATCAAACAGTCTCTCAAGATAATCTCCAATGAGCATCCAGATTTTGAGATCAAACTATTACAAAATGGTGACCAGCTATCCATTAAAAAAATATGGGATGTAGCGATCTCGGATTCTATCGAAAGGGTCTATGAGCAAAATTTAGAGCATTTTACCGCATTGCAAAATGCATTTATGCGATATATCGAAGTCGAGCAGCTTCAAACAAATGTGAATTTTATCGACTTTTTCTCTGACAACACCGAGGATATATATCATTATATTAACAATGACGCGACGTCTGAACTTATTGTAAATGAAAATTATATCCACATTGTAAATTTTCTAAAATGGATTAAAGAGCATGATGCGAATCTATATGATATTGCGGCCGATATATTTTGGGGGTCTATTATTGCCGCTTTCCTTCAACGGGAAATAGATTTTAATATTAAACCCGAAACGCGAATTGCTTACTACCTTGATTCTTCGTTAATACTCGCTCTGTTAGACTTGGATTCTTTGGCGAACAATCTATATTGCACAGAATTAGTCGCTATGATAACAACATCCGGGCATCTCCCATATGTCCATCCATTGACAATCAGAGAGATAGATTCAATATTGTATTCTGTTGAAAGAGATGGAGCACCCAAGCCTAATTCCGGCATTGCCGAAGCCTATGATAGAAGGAATCTATCACCGAGCAAAATTCTACAGATCAGGCAAAACTTGAAAAACCTTATTGTTGATTCAGGTGTATATATCGAGTCATACTCCGATGCGCAATTAGACAAAATCCAAGATGCATATAAGTCGAAATCTTCTGTACAGCATTTAGCTTCAACTCGAACAAATACATATTCAAGCAATATCCGAGATATCCACGATGTTTATATGTATGATTTCATACGTAATAAAAATAATCGATGTGTCTCGATTGAAAAAAGCAATTCGTTTTTTGTAACCTTAAATGCGGAGTTAATCAAATATTACAAAGAGCAGAAACAAAATTCCTATATCCTGCCAATTATCCATCCCGCACGAATCGTAATGGATTTATGGATTCATAGTTCTAAGACTACGAATATTCGACGGAATGCTCTTACGGAAGTTATTGCACGGTGTACAGCCTTGAATCAAACGGATGTGAGGAGGAAGCTACGTTTAATATCCAAATATTTCAAAGAGAACGAATTTTCAGAAGAAAATTACAAAGCCGTATATATCGCAGTGATGAATCGGTCGAAGCAAGTCATTTCCGATATTAATGCAATTCAGAATCAGGATGAAAACGAAGCGTCGATTTATCAACGCATCGAAAATATTATCCGTACTGCTACGCAGGAAGAAGAATTAAGACGTAATAGGAATCTGGAACACCAAAGAAAAGTCGATACTTTGATCCGAAATATAAAGCAGGCGGAAGATCAGCAAAATATAATTAATAATGAAAATATTAAAACCCAGAAATTGCTAAACCTGAATGAAGAACTAAATTCTTGCCAAGAAAAATTAAACGGTACAAATCAGACTATCGGAAATCTTGAAAAGATCCGCAATCGAGATATTTGCATGTGGAGATATTGGGTATCAATAGGAATCCAATCCGTGTGCACAATATTGATTATTATATTCGGCTTGCGCTATATTTTCATAGGCATAAACAATACAACAACATGGAACGATTTTGTAGATCAAAATGTTGAATTAATAGTAAGCATGTTAGCTTCAGTTTTATCATTTATTGCAGGAGGTACTGCGAATTTATCAATACTAAGACCTATTCGAGCTTATAAAAGGCATAGAGAACAGTTATTGCAAGAATGGAATAAGAATAATCCAGAATACAGCAATAGCATACAAGAAAAAACTAATCTACTATCAAAAATAGCAAATCTTAAATCAGAGATAGATATTCTCAAAAATCCATATTAGAAATTCATAGAATAGGGTTGGAGATCTATAATTTTCCGATCCTATTTTTTTGTCCGGTATTTCTCATTATCTTTGTGTCGGGTTCTTTATCAAGATGAAGATTACCGCAAAGCGGTGCAGAAGATCGGTTAACAGATCGTTAACGGCTTGAAACGATATTCTGCTGCAACTCGTTGACCGACAAAAGAAAAGAGGATTGATTTCCCGATCCTCCTGTTTGTGAGCGGAAAACGAGACTCGAACTCGCGACCCCAACCTTGGCAAGGTTGTGCTCTACCAACTGAGCTATTTCCGCAAAAATCGCTGAATGCGGCACAAAGGTAAGGAAAAAAATCGAAACTCCAAATTTTTCGACATAAGTCGCCGAAAAATCGCACCGCGGCCAAAGCCATATTCCGCGACAAAGGTTCATACAGAAAGGCTTGCAATAAGCAAAGAGGGGTAGGGCACTGCACGATTATTTGAAAATCCGCATGCGGGCCTCTATCGGTTCGAAACTCTTCGCCGCAGGTTCGCCGGCGGGCAGTCCGAACGGCATTTGGGCCACCAGCCGCCACTCCTCGGGCAGCCGCCAGCGCGCACGCACATCCTTGTCGATAAGCGGATTGTAGTGCTGCAGCGAAGCCCCGAATCCGGCATCTTCGAGCAGCGTCCAGATCGCCAGCTGGTGCATGGCCGAGGTGTGTTCCGACCACGCGGGGAAGTTGCCGGCATAAAGCGGAAAGCGTTGCTGCAGCGACCGCACGACGGCAGTGTCCTCGAAGAAAAGCACGGTGCCGTAGCCCGACGCGAAACCGCGCTCGATCTTCTCCGCCGTGCGAGCGAACGCTTCCTGGGCGACGACGGCCCGCACGGCCCGTTTCACGATCTTCCACAGCGCCGCATGGTGTTCGTGCAACAACAGCACCAGGCGCGTCGACTGCGAGTTGAACGCCGACGGCGTATGCTGCACCACGAAACGGACGAGTTCTTCGATTTGCGTATCGGGAATCAGCGATTCGGGGGTCAATGCGTAGTAGCTGCGGCGATGCAGCAAAGCTTCCTGGCAGGTTCTATCCATAATCGCGATTTTCCCCTGATGCTGCAAAAATAGCGCAAGACTCGACCGATCGGCCCCGAAGCGCAGGCATATCGCCGAATATCCAGATATGTCGCCCATATTTTTTATTATCTTTGCGAGCATGAAAACGAATGCTGTCGCACTTTTCGCCGCATTGGGCGAGCGATTCCGCGATTTCGGCACGACGCCGCAGACCCGGCAGGTGGCGGACGAGGCGTGCCGGGCCAATGCGTGGTTTTCGCCCCGAGAAATCCACCGGGCCATGACGGCCATCGCCGAGCGGATGCTCCGGCGCGAAGCACTCGAACGCTGGCTGGCGGCCTATCCGGTGCCGGTAGCTGCGCCGCGCCGCGTGCTGGTCGTCATGGCGGGCAACATCCCGTTAGCGGGATTTTTCGACCTGCTGTGCGTGGTGGCGGCGGGGCATCGCTGTGCGGTGAAACCCTCGGCCAAAGACAGCGTATTGATGCAGTATACGATCGGGGTGCTGCGGGAATTCGATCCCGATGTGCCGATCGAATTTTATGACGGCGAGTCCCCGGTCGACGCGGTGATCGCCACGGGCAGCGACAACGCCCGCCGGTACTTCCAGGCTCGGTATGCCGACATACCGGCCTTGCTGCGCGGACACCGGCAATCGGTAGCCGTGCTTTCGGGCGCCGAAACCCCGCAACAACTGACCGCCCTGGCCGACGATCTATGGGCTTACTCCGGGTTGGGGTGTCGCAACGTCTCGCGACTCTTTCTGCCCGAAGGCTATCGGCTGCATCTGGAAATGCCGCCCATGAACCCCAAATTCCGCAACGATTACCTCCGTACGCGTGCGCTGCTGACCATGACGCGGCAGCCGTTCGTCGATCTGGGCTGCGCCGTGGCGGTCGAACAGGCGGATTTCCCCGCCTCGTTGAGCCAAGTGGCCTATACCCGTTACCGCGACTTGTCCGAGGTGGAAGCGTGGCTCGAAGCCCACGACGAGGAGCTGCAATGCGTCGTCTCGGAGTGCGTGGCTCACAGCCGCCGCGTAGGATTCGGCGAGGCGCAATCGCCGTCGCTGACCGACTGGCCCGACGACCGCGACGTCATGGCATGGCTGACAGAAAAAGTACATTGAAAAACCGGCAGGCAGATCGAATGCCCGATCTCCTGCGCTTCTCCCGCCCCGGCATAAATTCGGCCGCACTCGGCTTAAAACGGTGCGATTTAGCCGAAATTTACTATATTTGTCTGTAAAATTTACTGCTTATGATTTTCCGATTCCGCATGTTGAGCGATGAAAACGACCATTTCGTCCGCGACTACGAAGTGCGATACGACACCACACTGCTCGATTTCCACCGGTTCATCCTCGCGACACTCGAATACGAGGAGTGCATGGCGTCGTTCTTCACGGCCGACGACCGCTGGGAAAAACAGCGCGAATTCACGTGCATGGACATGGGCGGCGACGGCGACGATGCGCCCGAAGCCATGGAGCGCGTGACGCTGGGGCAGATCATCCACAACCGCCGCGCCCGGCTGATCTACCTGTTCGACATGTTCGGCGACCGGGCCTACTATCTGGAGCTGACGGGTACCTACGAAGCCGAAAAGGGAGCGTCCTATCCGCGCGAAATCTATGCCCGGGCCGAAGCACCCGATCAATACGACCCCACGAAGAACGGAGGCTCGGACGACGGCTCGATCTTCGACGACGCGATGGGCGACTTCAGCGATTTCGAGGGCGACGACACCTACGACGACGAATACTGACAAAGTTTGCGAAGTCGTAATTTTTTCCTATTTTTGTCGCGCTTCCCGCAGGGGAAGCGGTCGCTCGGATGGTGGAATAGGTAGACACGCCGGACTTAAAATCCTGTGGCCAGCAATGGCCGTACGGGTTCGATTCCCGTTCCGAGTACAGACGAAAAACAGCCGCTTACCCGATAGGATAAGCGGCTGTTTTCATACGGAGGAGGACGCCTCGGCGAAACTTCAACGCACTGGATTCCGTCCCCGGTTTCGGAAACCGTTCGTTTACAACGTTTCGCGCTTGAGGTGCTCCACGAAACGGTCGATGCGCTGCATCTGGCGGGGAATGTCGATGTTCTGCGGACAATGGGGCACACACTGATTGCAGCCGATGCAATGGTCGGCCTGACGCTCCGGCGCCACCGAGCGACCGTAGCCCACCAGAAACGCCCGGCGGGCCTTGAGGTAATGCGCATCCTGCGAAGATGCCGGTACATTGCCCTCGTTGACGCACTTGTTGTAGTGGAGCAGAATCCCCGGAATGTCCAGCCCATAGGGGCAGGGCATGCAGTATTTGCAATCGTTGCAGGGCACGGTGGGGTAGCGCAGCAAGGTCTGCGCCGTCTGCTCCAGAAAATCGCGGTCGGCGTCGGTCAGGGCTTCGAGCGGCGCGAACGTGCGCACGTTGTCCTGCAAATGCTCCATGTAGGTCATGCCGCTCAACACGGTGAGTACCCCCGGCTGCGATCCGGCGAAGCGGAACGCCCACGACGCCACGCTGGATTCGGGTTTCCGCTGTTTCAGGGAAGCGGCGATATGGTCGTAGACGTTCGAAAGACGCCCGCCCAGCAACGGCTCCATGACGATGACCGGGATGCCGAGTTCTGCCAAACGGCCGTAGAGATACTCGGCATCGGTGTTGCGGGCGTTGACCTCCTTGGCATGCAGCCAGTCGACATAGTTGAGCTGGATCTGCACGAAGTTCCACTTATATTTATCGTGCTGCGCGAGCAGGTAATCGAAGACCTGCACGTCGCCGTGATAGGAGAATCCGAGGTTGCGGATGCGGCCCGCCTCGCGCTCCTGCAAGAGAAAGTCGAGCACGCCGTTGTCGAGATACCGGCCCCGAAGCGCTTGCATCCCGCCCATGCCGACGCCATGCAGCAGCAGATAGTCGATGTAGTCGACCTGCAACTCGCGGAACGAATTGCGGTAGATGGCCAGCGAGGCTTCGCGGCTCCAGGTCGAGGGAGCGAAATTAGAGAGTTTGGTGGCGATGAAGTACTTGTCCCGCGAGTGGCGGCTCAACGCCGCACCCGTGGCACGCTCGGAATAGCCCTTGCAATAGGCCGGCGACGTGTCGAAATAGTTGACTCCGTGGGCAATGGCGTAGTCGACCAGTTCGTCGACGGCCTGCTGGTCGATCTCGTCGCTGCTGTCTCGGGCGCCGGTGCGGGCCACCGTCGGCCAGCGCATGCAGCCGTAGCCCAAAAGCGACACGCGGTCGCCCGAAGTAGGGTTGGTGCGGTAAGTCATCCGATCGGTCGGAACCGCGGCAGAAGCATCGGCCGCGGCGGCATTCCTGCCCTTGCCGCAACCGTACAACCCGGCTGCAGCGGCGACGATGCCGCCGCCGAAAACTTTGAGGAAATCCCTGCGATTCATATTTTTGCGATCATTCATCTCTCGCTCGATTTAGATGATTCTGTGGCGCTCGTGGCCTTCGACATAGATAGCGCTGAACGGACGCGCCGGACAAAGATGCTCGCACGCGCCGCAGCCGATGCACCGCTCGGCGTTCACCACCGGAAGACGGGGCGAATCTTTCATGTCCGCATCCGATGCCACCATCTGTATGGCTCCTGCGGGACAGTGGCGAGCGCAGTTGCCGCAGTCGACGCCGTCGGTCAGCGGAATGCAGTTGTCCCGCACCCACACGGCATGCCCGATCTGGGTCGACGACTTCTCTTCCGCCGTGATTCGGCGGATAGCCCCCGCAGGGCAGACCTCCGAGCATCGGGTGCATTCGGGCCGGCAATAGCCGCGCTCGTAGGACATCTCGGGCTGCATGAGCGAAGTCAAACGGCCGGAGGGGCGCAACACCTGATTGGGACACACCGAGACGCACAATTGGCACGCGGTGCAATGCGTGGCCATATGCCGCGCGCTGAACGATCCCGGAGGAGTCAGCGGCGTAGCCCGCTCGGGCGCCCGTTTCTGCTCGATGACGGCCAAGCCGCCGTCGACTTTCTTCTCCTGCGCCCGAACGGCCGTGTAGGCGAACAGCCCCAGTACCCCCAAGAACCGACGACGCGAGGGATCGGCTGCCGAATCGGCGGCAACGGCAGCATTCGAATTCGTTTCAGGCTTGGGAGCGCGCCGCAAGGTGTAGGAAATGGCGCCGCGGCGGCAGTTGTCGATGCAGTCCATGCAGGCTACGCAGCGGCTATAGTCGATCCGATGCCCGGCCACGTCGATGCACGCCGCCTTGCAGTTGCGGGCGCAGAGTTTGCAGCCGTTGCACTTGGAGGTGTCGATGACGGGGCGGAAAAGCGAAAACCGCGACAGAAATCCCAGGACGGTGCCCACGGGGCAAACCGTATTGCACCAGGTGCGCCCGTTGCGCCAGGCCAAGGTGCCGACCGCGACGAGCGTGGCGACGGCGACCCCGAAAACGACGCCCCCCTGCCACCGCACGGCCGTGGTGTAGAACGCGTAGCTATCGGCCCGTTCGGCGAAATAGGCCAGCAGATTGTTGCCCCACGCATAGAGCGGTGCCAGCAGATTCCGGGCGATGCGTCCGTAGGCGCTATAAGGAGCGATCAAAGCCGCCAGCCCGGCCAGATCGGCCACCAGCACGGCGATGAAAAGCGCCAGCATGCCATAGCGCAGCCACGAGAGGGCAGGCGAATAGGCGTATCGGTTTTTCCGATGCCGGCGTCCGGCCCGGCCGAAAAAATCCTGCATGACGCCGAGCGGGCAAATCACCGAACAATAGAGACGCCCGAAGAGCAACGTCAGCACGACGAGGGCCGCCACGATCCCGACATGCAGGGCCAGGAATGCCGGCAAAAACTGAATCTTCGCCAGCCAACCCAACCAGACGTGCGCCGTCCCCGTGAAATCGAGGAACAACAGCGTCACACCGACGAAACAAAAGAGGGCCGCGGCGATTCTGACTTTTCGCAACATAATCCGAAAATTTGGGATGTCGCAAAAATACGAAAAGTTCCCGAAGTTCGGGCAACGCGCATTCCTCTTTTACCTACCCATTTTACGAGAACCACGCAGCAAAAACAGGAGAAAAAAATGTTTTCAGAAGCCGGCGACCTGTTCGGGCCAGGCCGAAACGGGAAACGGCGAGGATTATTTCCGCCCCTGGGCCGCGACGGCATCCATGGCTCGGGCGATCCGGGCCGGATCGCCCAGAAAACGGTCGCCGACGCAATTCAGCTCCTCGTCGAACTCGAAGAGATAAGGCACGGCCGTAGGCAAATCGAGCGCGGCGATATCCTCGTCGGAAATGCCTTTCAGGTGCTTGACGATGCCGCGCAAGCTGTTGCCGTGCGCCACGACCAGCAGTGCGTCGTGGCGGGAGAGCGCCGGCAGGATTTCGCATTGCCAGTAGGGGAGCGTGCGGGCCACGGTCATGGCCAGCGACTCGGTGAGCGGCAGTTCGGCCCGAGGCACCTCGCGATAACGCCGATCGCACAGCGGACTGCGCGGATCGTCGGCCGCCAGCGGTCGGGGCGCCGAGCGGAAACCGCGCCGCCATGCCCGCACCTGCTCCTCGCCGAACTTCTCGGCCGTCTCGCGCTTGTTCAGTCCCTGCAAGGCCCCGTAGTGTTTCTCGTTGAGCCGCCAGCTCTTGGAGACGGGAATCCAGTCGTGCTCCGACTTGTCGAGCACGATGTCGAGCGTCTTGACCGCCCGTTTCAGATAGGAGGTATAGGCCCGACCGAAGCGGAAGCCCTCGCGCCGCAACAATTCGCCGGCTTCGGCAGCCTCGCGAACGCCGCGCTCGCTCAAATCGACATCCGTCCACCCCGTAAACCGGTTTTCGCGATTCCACACGCTCTCGCCATGGCGGAGCAAAACGATTCTTTTCATATCGCAACGAATTTCGGGGAAGCCCGACGACCGCATACGCACCGCGCACACCGCGAAACGCCCCCGTTTTTCGGCGTTCGATGCAATTTTCGGGCCTGGAAAGCGAAACAAACCGCTCCACTATTGGGCGATCCGGATAAAATTCGCTAATTTCGAACCGGACAATCAACCCCGAAACCCGATCATGAAATATCTGTTCAGCATCCTGACGCTCCTCTTCCTCCTTTTCAGCATCGAGACCGACGCACGGAATCCCGTACCCTGCAAGCCGAGAGTTCTCGTCAGCACCGACATCGGCGGCACCGACGCCGACGACAACCAGTCGATGGCCCATCTGCTGATGTTCAACGACCGGTTCGATCTCGAAGGTCTGGTATCCTCCCCGAGTTTCGGCAACGGCTCCAAGGAAGAAATCCTGCGTATGATCGATCTCTATGCGCTCGACTATCCGAAGCTCCGGGCGCATTGTCCCCGGTTGCTCGTGCCCGACTCCCTCCGCAGGCTTTGCAAGCAGGGACGTCGCGGCGGCGCTCCGTGGCAGGGTTTCGACACTCCGACCGAAGGATCGCAATGGATCGTGACCTGCGCACAGCGCAAATCCGAAAGACCCCTGTGGATATTGGTTTGGGGTGCGCTCGAAGATGTAGCCCAGGCACTCCACGACGCGCCCGACATCGCCGGCAAAATCCGGGTCTACTGGATCGGAGGCCCCAACAAGAAGTGGGGGTGCAACGCCTATGCCTACATCGCCTCCAATTTTCCGGAGTTATGGATGATCGAAAACAATGCCTCCTACCGCGGTTTCATCGCCGACAGCAAGGACACCGGCGAATGGCAGGCCGGGTATTACGACAAACACATCCGGAATGCCGGTCATCTCGGAAAAGATTTCGTCGATTATTACAAGGGTGTCGTCAAAATGGGCGATACGCCCGCTCTGCTCTATATGATGGACGGCGACCCCGACGATCCGACCCGGCCCAGCTGGGGAGGACGGTTCGCTGCAATGGCTTCAAGTCCGTATCGTGTTTATCAAGGGCTTACCGACGTATGCGACACGATCCCCGTCTACGGCATCATGGAACTTCGGTTCACTCTGCCCGAAGCCTCGAAGAACAGGGTGCGCCCCGCCATTCCGTTCGAACTCATCATCGACGGGCAGACATGGAACGGCGAGTATTTCGACGGTTATGCCGCCGTGCGTTACACGCCCAAAGCGCCTGCGACGCTCCGGTACTCCATCGTTTCCCATATTCCCGAATTCGACGGTCTCGAAGGCTCCGTAACGGTCTCCGGACTGTGGCCGGGCACTGCCCCGGCAGAGACCGATATCGAACTCGGAGAAAGATGGTTCACCGACATCCCGGATCCGGACGCATTTTCAGGGCCATGGCAAGGATACCGTACGATCGGCCAATGGCGCGAGGAAGCGCTCCGCGACTGGGCGGAACGCTGGAGTTGGTTGAAACCCGCCGCCGACAAGTAAGCCCCTGCAAACCGGTTCCGGGCATCCGATCCGGTTTTTTCGGCCGTTCATAAAAAAGACTTATTTCCGGGAATTGCGGTAGTCGGTGGGCGACATACCCGTGTGGTTTTTGAAATAGCGGCCCAAATAGGACTGGTCGGGAAAATGGAGGCGATAGGCGATCTCCTGCACCGACAGATCGGACGACTGCAACAGCATCTTGATCTCCAGCACCACGGCACGGTCGATGAACTCCTTGACCGAACTGCGGGCGATGTTGCGCACGATAGTGCCCAGATAACGGGCGGAAATGCACAGCCGATCGGCGTAAAACGCCACTTCGCGCCGTTGGGCGCAATGCTCGTGGATCAACTGCACGAAACGGTGGAACAGCTCCGACTGGCGCGACGTCTTTTTGTCGGCCGGGGCCGGGCGATGGGCCATGAAGCGCTGGTACTTGTCGTAGCACTCCAACAGCATATTCTGCAAACGGTTGCGGATGATGGTGGTGCGGTAGCGATTCGCGCGGTCTTGATAGGTATACTCCATCATCCGGAACCAGGCGTCGGTGCTCCAGGCCATTCCCTCGTCCATAGGCCCGATAGGGTGGTCGCGCAAGGTGTGGAAGAAGGTCGGTTCGAGTCGGAAGGCGGCCTCGGAGAACATCTCGCGCGAAAAAACGCAATACCGCACCCGGAAATCCTCCGTCCGCCCGGTCAGCATCAGCATCGACCCGGGCAGCAGAAAGAAAAACATGTTGACCGCCAACGTGCCGCGATACTGGTTGACCGTGACCTCGGCACTGCCGGAAACGCACACCAGAAACGCATGGCTTCCGCATCGCGAAACATAGTTGCCGTAGAACGCCAGATCGGAAATTCCGACCGCGAAAGGCTCGTTCTGCGTGGTGCTCAAAGGATCGACAAGAAGCATGGATTTTGTTTCTTTTTTTGGACAAAAATAGCGATTTTTCTCTTATTCGGACAAATTCTATTCCGGAAACGAACAATACTTTTCGCAATATAATGACACCAACTCCGTTATTTTAACCTACTTTTGCACCAGAAAAAAAATTCATTTCAGAAAAGGAAAGATTATGAAGCATTCACTCGTGAAAGCAACCTTGGCGGCCTGCTGCATGGCGGCCGCAGGATGCGGACAAGCTCCCGCGCCCATGGGTCCCGGCCAATATGCCGTTCTGACCGTCGCTACGACCGACCGCGAAATCCCGACCCACTATTCGGCGACCATCCGCGGACGTCAAGATATCGACATCTATCCCCAGGTCGGAGGTACGATCTCGGAACTCTGCGTGACCGAAGGCGAAGCCGTCGCCCAGGGTCAGACGCTCTTCATCATCGACCAGGTGCCCTACAAGGCGGCGCTCCAGACGGCCGAAGCCAACGTAGCCGCCGCCAAGGCCGGAGTGGCCACGGCGCAGCTCGTCTACGACAGCAAGAAACAGCTCCATGCCAAGAAGGTGGTGTCGCAGTTCGACCTGGCGACGGCCAAAAACTCGCTGCTGACGGCCCAGGCCCAGCTGGCCCAGGCCGAAGCGCAGCGCGTGAATGCCGAGAACAATCTTTCGTACACGGTGGTGAAAGCCCCGTCGAACGGCGTGGTGGGTACGCTACCCTTCCGCGTAGGCGCTCTGGTAGGCCCCACGGCCAAGCTGACCACCGTGTCGGACAGCTCGGAGATGTATGTCTACTTCTCGATGACCGAGAACCAGCTGCTCGACCTGATCCGTCGCTACGGGTCGCTCGCCAACACGCTGCGGAACATGCCCGACGTGCAGTTGGTGCTCAACGACGGATCGGTCTACGACCGTAGGGGCCGCATAGAATCCATCAGCGGCGTGATCGACATGACGACGGGCAGCGTGCAGCTGCGCGCGGCGTTCCCCAACCCCGACGGGCTGCTGCACAGCGGCGGATCGGGCAATGTGGTGGTGCCCTCGGCATTCGTCGACTGCATCGTGGTGCCGCAGACCGCGACGTTCGAAATCCAGGACAAGGTATATGTATATAAGGTGATCGACGGCAAGGCCTCGTCGAGCATGATCGACATCGAAAAGATTTCCGACGGTCGGGAATACATCGTACGCAGCGGCCTCATGCCGGGCGACACGATCGTCGCTGAAGGCGTGGGTCTGCTCCGCGAAGGCACGCCCATCATAGCCAAGGGCCAGCAGGCCGCGACGACGGCTCCCGCCGCCGAAGGGGCCGCAGCCGAAACCGAAACCGTTAAGGAGGAATAACCCATGACACTCAAACATTTCATCGAACGCCCCGTACTGGCGTCCGTCATATCGATCCTCATCGTCATCGCGGGCCTCATCGGTCTGGTGACGTTGCCTGTGGAGCAATATCCCGACATCGCGCCCCCGACGGTCATGGTGCGCGCCTCCTATCCGGGCGCCAGCGCCGAGACCATTCAGAAATCGGTGATCGTGCCTCTGGAAGAGGCGATCAACGGCGTGGAAGACATGATCTACATCACGTCCGACGCTTCGAACGCCGGTTCGGCTTCGATCACGGTATACTTCAAGCAGGGCACCGACGCCGACATGGCGACGGTGAACGTGCAGAACCGCATCGCCACGGCGACGGGTTCGCTGCCCGCCGAAGTGACCAAGATCGGCGTGACGACCATGAAGCGCCAGACTTCGATGCTCATGGTCTTCGCGCTGAACAGCCCCGACGACAGCTACGACGAGGTGTTCCTGGCCAACTACATGAGCATCAACATCAAGCCGCGCATCCAGCGTATCCAGGGCGTGGGCGAGTTCGTGGCTCTGGGCGCCGACTATTCGATGCGTATCTGGCTCAAGCCCGACGTGATGGCGCAGTATCGGTTGATCCCCTCCGACATCACCTATGCGCTGGCCGAGCAGAACATCGAATCGGCGGCCGGACAGCTGGGCGAGAACTCGGACAACGCGTTCCAGTATACGATGAAGTACCGCGGCCGCAGAATGACCCCCGAGGAGTTCGGCGAGATCGTCATCCGCTCGACGACCGACGGGCAGGTGCTGCGCCTCAAGGACGTGGCCGACATCGAGCTGGGCGGTCAATCGTATGCCTATAAGGGCTACGCCAACGGCCATCCGGGCATTGCGGCGCTGGTGTTCCAGACCGCAGGATCGAACGCCACGCAGGTGGTGGAGGAGATCGAGGAGCTGCTCGAGGAGATCAAGGCCGAGCTTCCCAAGGGCGTGGATATCGTGCGTCTGCAGAACGTCAACGACTTCCTCTATGCTTCGATCAACGAGGTCATCAAGACGCTTTTCGAAGCCATTCTGCTGGTGATTCTGGTGGTTTACATCTTCCTGCAAGACATTCGGTCGACGTTGATTCCCACCGTCTCGATTCTGGTGGCGCTGATCGGTACGTTCGCGTTCCTGTCGGTCGCCGGATTCTCGATCAACCTGCTCACGCTCTTCGCGCTGGTGCTGGCGATCGGTACGGTGGTGGACGACGCCATCATCGTGGTCGAAGCCGTGCAGGCGCGCTTCGACGCAGGCTACAAATCCTCCTACATGGCCACGATCGACGCCATGTCGGGCATCACCTCGGCGATCATCACCTCGACGCTGGTCTTCATGGCCGTGTTCATCCCGGTAGCCATGATGGGCGGCACGTCGGGCGTATTCTACACGCAGTTCGGTCTGACGATGGCCGTGGCCGTGGGTATCTCGGCGCTCAACGCCCTGACCCTGTCGCCTGCGCTCTGCGCTCTGATCATGAAGCCCTATCTGGACGAGAACGGCGAGATGCGCGACAACTTCGCGGCCCGCTTCCGCAAGGCGTTCAACTCGGCGTTCAACGCCCTGATCAACAAATACAAGCACGGCGTGATGGTCTTCATCAAGCACCGCTGGCTGACCTGGAGCACGCTGGTGCTGGCGATCGCCGCGCTCGTGGTGCTGATGGATCACACCAAAACGGGTCTGGTGCCCGACGAAGACCAGGGTACGATCATGGTCAACGTGACCACGGCACCGGGCACCTCGCTCGCGGAGACCAACAAGGTGATGACCGAGGTGGGACGCCGCCTGAAGGGGATTCCCCAGGTGCGCGACTTCAACCAGGTCGCCGGCTACGGCATGATCTCCGGTCAGGGCAACTCGTTCGGCATGTGTATCGTCAAACTCAAGGACTGGAAATCCCGTCCGAACAAGGAAGACGCGGTGCAGGCGGTGATCGGCCAGATCTACGGTCGCACGGCCGACATCAAGAACGCCCAGATCTTCGCCGTGGCGCCGCCCATGATTTCGGGTTACGGCACCTCGACCGGCTTCAACATGTATCTGCAGGATCGGGCCGGCGGCGAAATCGACGATTTCTACAACGTCTATCTGCAGTTCATCGCCGCGTTGAACCAGCGTCCGGAGATCGGCCGCGCTTATTCGACGTTCAACATCAACTTCCCGCAGTATGTGGTGGACATCGACGCCGCGAAAGCCAAACGCGCAGGCATTTCCCCGACGGACATTCTGTCGACGCTCTCGGGCTATTACGGCGGTCAGTATGTGTCGAACATCAACCGCTTCTCGAAAGTCTATCGCGTGATGCTGCAGGCCGATCCACAATATCGTCTGGACACCGAATCGCTCAACAACGTGTTCGTACGCATGCAGAACGGTGAAATGGCGCCGATCAGCCAATTCATCGAGCTGACCAAAATCTACGGCCCCGAGGTGTTGAACCGCTTCAACCTCTACAACTCGATCGCCGTGACCGGTACGGCCGCCGACGGCTATTCGTCGGGCGACGCGATCGAGGCGATCCGCGAAACGGCCGCCCGCGTGCTGCCGAAAGGCTATGGCTACGAGTTCGGCGGCATCACCCGCGAGGAGGCGCAGACGGGCAGCAACACGACGATCATTTTCGGCATCTGCATCCTGCTCATCTACCTCATTTTGAGCGCTCTGTACGAAAGTTTCATCATTCCGTTCGCCGTCATTCTGTCGGTGCCGTGCGGCCTGATGGGCAGCTTCCTGTTCGCCAAAGCAATGGGGTTGGAGAACAACATCTACCTGCAAACGGGTTTGATCATGTTGATCGGTCTGCTGTCGAAAACCGCCATTCTGCTCACGGAGTATGCCGGCGACCGCCGCCGCGCGGGCATGTCGCTCACGCAGGCCGCCGTATCGGCAGCCAAGGTGCGTCTGCGCCCGATCCTCATGACCGTGCTAACGATGGTGTTCGGCATGATCCCGCTGGTGCTGGCCAGCGGCGTGGGCGCCAACGGCAACTCGACGCTCGGCACGGGCGTCGTGGGCGGCATGATCGTCGGGACGCTGGCCCTGCTGTTCCTCGTGCCGTCGCTCTTCATCGTCTTCCAGACGCTGCAGGAGAAGATCAAGCCTCTGGAGTTCGATCCCGATCCGCAATGGTCGGTGCGCGCCGAGGTCGAGGAATGCAAAAACGAGAAAGAGGAATAATAGCATGAAAAAGATAGCAATCATCTGCCTCGCAGTCGCGATGACCGGCTGCGGCATATACAAACCCTACAAGCGTCCCCAGGTGCAGACCGACGGGCTGTACGGCTCGGTAGAGACCGCCGATACGACCACGTTCGGCGATGCGGACTGGCACGAGGTCTTCACCGACCCGCAGCTACAAGCGCTCATCGAGCAAGCGCTGGAGCACAACACCGATCTCCAGACGGCCCACTGGCGCGTGAAAGAGGCCGAAGCGGCGCTCAAATCGGCGCGTCTCGCGTATCTGCCGTCGTTCAACTTCGCACCCCAGGGCGCGATCAGCAGCTTCGACAACAATCCGGCGACCAAGACCTACAACATCCCGATCACGGCCAGCTGGCAGATCGACATCTTCAACCTGCTGACCAATGCCAAACGCAAGTCCAAGGCGGCTTATGCCCAGACCCGGGAGTATCGGCAGGCCGTGCGCGCGCAGTTGATCGCCGGCGTGGCGAACCTCTATTACACGCTGTTGATGCTCGACAGCCAGGAGGCCGTGACCCGCGAAACCGCCGACAAATGGAGCAAGAGCGTCGAGACCATGCGCAGCATGAAGGAGGCCGGCATGACCAACGAAGCCGGTGTGGCGCAGTACGAGGGTACTTATTACGCGATGGAGGCGTCGCTGCACGACATCGCCTACCAGATCCGGCAAACGGAGAACAGCCTCTGTTCGGTGCTGGGCCAGGCGCCCCACGCCATCGAGCGCGGCACGCTGGAGGCGCAAAACCTGCCCCGAGACCTCGCGGTAGGGGTGCCGGTACAGATGCTTTCCAACCGCCCCGATGTCCGTGCGGCCGAATTCTCCCTGATGCAAGCCTACTATGCGACGGCCGAGGCCCGTTCGGCGCTCTATCCGTCGATCACGTTGAGCGGCGCGGCCGGCTGGACGAACAGCGCCGGTTCGATGATCGTCAACCCGGGCAAACTGCTGCTCAACGCCGCGGCATCGCTGCTGCAGCCTATCTTCAATGCCGGGATGAACCGCGCCCGCGTGAAGATCATGAAAGCGCAGCAGGAGGAGTCGCGGCTCGCATTCCAGCAGACGCTGCTCAATGCGGGCGCCGAAGTGAACAACGCCCTGACGCAATATCAGACGGCCCATGCCAAAACCGACCTGCGCCGAAAGCAGATCGAAGCGATGACGCGCGCCGTGGAGAGCACCGAACTCCTGATGCAGCACACGTCAACGACCTATCTCGAAGTCCTGACGGCCCAGCAGTCGCTGCTGTCGGCCCAGCTCGCGCAGATCGCCGATCGCTACAGCGAAATCCAGGGCGTCATCAACCTCTACCAGGCACTCGGCGGAGGTCGCGAAATCGAGCAAAAATAGCGATCATCGCACTTCGTGCATTCACCCCTGCAGCTTTTATAGCCGCAGGGGTGAATTTTTAAATGTTCAGCTCCTACCGGAATGTTTCTGTTGTTATATATTCTAAAAAGTCTTAATTTTGCAATATTCGGACAGCAAAAAAAATAGAACAACAGAAATTTATGAAGGGATTCAAAGGCATTTCAAGCAACGCGAACAATTTCAGCATTTACTTATTTTTGATCGGTTCGGTTTGCTGCAGCGGGTCGTTGTGCGGATGCGGCAAAGCGACGTCGGAGGAGGGGAACGATCGTTCGGGGACGTTGGTGCGCATCGTGCCCCAGGCGGGTCGGGCTACGTCTCTGAACTTCGAGTCGGGCGATCGCATAGGCCTTTCGATCGAACGGGCAGCAGGAGAGTATGCCACCAACACACCTCTGACTTATGACGGCACCGTATTTTCGGGAACCCTGCAATGGTATTCCGACGGCAACGACGCGGCGACATTACGAGCATACTATCCCTATGATTCTGCGGGATTTCCCTGCACGTTCGACGTCGCGACCGACCAACGGGCCGGATATGCCGCCACGGACTTGCTGGGAGCCGTAGCGGAGAAAATAGCACCCGCGACCTCTCCCGTTCCGATGCTCTTCCGGCATTTGATGGCGCGGCTGCATATCCTCATCGAGGATACCGCAGGACACGAAGCCCGCAGCGTAATATTGAACGGATTCGTCGCCCGAGCACAAATAGACAGCAGCACCCTTGCGGCGACGGCTATGGAAAACGCCGCCGTTCAAAATATCTATGCCTATGAAGAAGCGACGAATCGCTATATCGCGATTCTGGTGCCCCAACAAGGCGACTTAAGCGTCCGGATCACCATGGACGATGCGACGACCTATGAAAAAACATTTTCCCAAGTCGCCTTATCGGGCGGATACGACTACGATCTGAACATCCGCACATCGGAAAACGGTTTGGAGGTGCAGTTGAGCGGCCAGATCGTCGACTGGGTAGACGGCGGAACCTTGGAAACCGGAGACGATCTCCAGCCCGACGGTACGCTCCTGTATGCCGGCGAGCATTACCGCACCCAGCAGATCGCAGGCCGCTGCTGGATGGCCGAGAACCTGCGTTACATACCTGCCGAAGCGATCTATGAACAAGATTACTGGTATCCCGAAGGCCAAACGGAAAACGTCGCCCGGCAAGGAGTGCTATACACCTACTCCGCAGCAACGACAAATACGAACACGACGGCTATTGCCGGCAGTTCCGCTACGGCCGCCGTGCGCGGCATTTGCCCCTCGGGGTGGCACCTGCCTTCGTCCGAGGAGCTGCAGGAACTCATCGACAATGACCCGGGCGCCGACTTCTTCTGCTGCGCCGGATATTACATCGTCGAAGAAACGCTCCGCAAATTCTCCTCCTCGGGGCAAGGGATACTGATGAGCGCGACGCTCACCGAGGAAGCGAAATCGATCGTTCTGAAAATCGCGCAACCCCTATACACCCCGACCATTCTCACCATATCGCCCAAATACGGCATATCCGTCCGATGCGTGAAGGAGGTTCAATAGACCTCCTCCGGCAGCGTTTCGCCTACGGGATCGCCCTGCAGGTCGTCGCGCCACTTGATCGAGGCGTGCGTGCCGTCGCAATAGGGTTTGTTCGCCGACTGCCCGCACCGGCATACGACCACCCGGTTGCGCACTTCGTAGGCTCGTCCGTCGGCGCGGCGCAAGACGATACCGCCCCGCAACCATAGTCCGCCGCTGGCTCCGATAGCGATATCCTCGATCAAGCCCAGGCTGGGTTCGAAGCGGAATTCGAACGGCTTGCCCGACTGCTTGTCCCAGGCCGTAAGACGTCCGCTCGGGCACATCGAAGCCTCGCGGATCGCCAGACGCCGGGCCTCGGGATCGTCCGAACGCTCGGTGAGCGTCCAGGCATCGCCGTGGGGGTGGCAGAAGCGGGCGAAAACGCAATATTCGGGGTTGTCGCTCATGCGCAGGCTACCGCCCTCGTGCATCTCGGCATCCCGGAGCAGCGGCCGGTCGGAAGCCGTGAGCGAGGGATCCCAGCGGGCGCGAGCGTGAGCGCCGTCGCAATAGGGTTTGCGCTGCGAGGCGCCGCAACGGCACAGCGCCGTCGGCTCCGATTCGGTGGAAAAATGCTTGCCCTCCTGGAAATACCAGCTTTCGTTGTCCGGGTCGGGCATGATGAACTGTTCGCAGAAAGGCGGACGTCCATACACCAAATAAGGCCCTTTTTCCGTGACCGTGACCGAGAAGCGGCCACGCGCATGCGATTCGTTTTTCAGTTCCGACATACTATTCGTAGAGTTGATCCGTTTATCATAGAAGCGGTGGCAATAATTATTCCCAAATGCGATTTATCGGAAAGGCTTTGTAGGATTATATCCCGTTTTTTGATACCTTTGCAAATATTTCGAAGCAAACCACTATGAAAGGATTGGCAAAAGCGACGGCTATGGCAGCGATCGCGATCGCTGCCGTTTGGAGCGTGTCGTGCAGCAAGGACAAGGAGTCGGGCAGCATATCGTTCGAGCATTCGGCGGCGTACTTCGCGGCAGGGGAGCAGGCTACGATCGGTTTCTCGGTCGGCAACGTGCGCTCGCAGACGCTTGCGGTCACGTCGTCGCCCTCGGGCTGGACTGTCGAATTGGACAAGGCGGCCAAAACCTTGAGCGTGACCGCTCCCGTGCAGGTGAGCGGCGAGACGGCGGCCTCGGGGTCGATCGTCCTGAGCGGTTCGGTCGGCGGCGGCAAGTCGGTCGTTTCGGGCACGCTTTTCGTCGGCCTCGCCGCAACCGTCGACTTCAGCGACCGCCCGGCCAACAGCTACATAGCCAACCGCAAGGAGACCAACTACCTGTTCGATGCGATGCACAAGGGCGACGGCATTTCGCAGCTGGCCACGACGCGCGTGGGCATCATCTGGCAGTCGGCCGCGTCGCTCATCCAGTATCTGCAACTCGCGGACGGCAAAGCATCTTTCTACGTCGGCGCCGACAGCTCCGACTCGACCAAAATCAAAGAGGGCAACGCCTTGATCGGGGCCTATGACAAGAGCGGCGACCTACTGTACAGCTGGCACATATGGGTTTCGGACTACGATCCCGAAGCGGCTCCGCTCGAACTGGACGGCTACACCATGATGAGCCGCAACCTCGGAGCGCGCGCCAACGGCAACGCCACGACCAGCGAAATACTCGCCTCCTACGGTCTCTATTACCAATGGGGACGCAAGGATCCGTTCATCGGCCCGGCGACTTTCAATGCCGCCAACGGGTCGTCGGCCACAATGTACGACGGCAGCGGTTCGCGCATCTACATGCAAATCGCAGCATCCGGCGCCGCGACCGGAACACAGGAGTATGCCGCGAAAAACCCGTCGACGTTCATCACGGTAGCCGAAAAGGACGCCGACTGGCTGCAGCAACCGGCCGCCGGCTGGAGCGGCACCGGCAAAACGCCCGACGATCCGTGCCCCTATGGCTGGCGGGTGGCTCCGGCGGCGGCATTCGCCGGTTTGTCGATCAAGGAGAATCTGGATGCTCCGGCGGCGGACTACAAAGAGAAATACGGCTGGACGCTCACCGACGGCCGGGGTGCCGAGGGTTTGTTCATGGCTGCCGGCCGCCGCGCCTGGCGCGATGCCTTGGTGCACAACTATTTCGACGATTCGTTGACCTCCCGGGCCGAGGAATTCCAGCCGTGGGTGGGTTACTACTGGACGGCCGATGTGTCGGCAGCCCTGGCTTCGGCATGCTGCTTCTGGCTCGAAGTCAGCGATGTAGCAGCCAGCGGCATATACTATGATCGTCCCATGGGCCGGGCCAACGGCATGCAGGTGCGTTGCGTGAAGATCGATTAACCGCCGCCGACCCGAAAGCCGGAAAGACGGGGCGGCAGGGGATATAAATTTTGCGACCGGCTCTGCCTTTTGGGCGGGCCGGTCGCAAAAATCGAATACGAAGAACCGCTACTTCTTCTCGGGCCGGGCGATGCTCTCGCGCATGGTGGTGTCGGCCATGATGTTCTTCATCTTGTAATAGTCCATGATTCCCAGATTCCCGCTGCGGAACGCTTCGGCCATGGCCAAAGGTACCTCGGCTTCGGCAAGGATCACCTTGGCACGGGCATCCTGCGCCTTGGCCTTGTTCTCCTGTTCGAGCGCTACGGCCATGGCGCGACGCTCCTCGGCCTTGGCCTGGGCGATGTTCTTGTCGGCCT
>CAYSJF010000021.1:0-23828 GCA_964431265.1 uncultured Alistipes sp.
ACATCTACATGCAGGACAACAACCGCCGCATGCCCGAGATCACGGACGACCTCTATTTCGTGATCGACGAGAAACTCAACTCCGTGGAGCTGACCGACAAGGGACACGAGGCGCTGTCGAAATACTTCGACGAGGACGGGTTCTTCGTGCTGCCCGACATCGGCGCCGAGGTGGCCGAATTGGAGAAGAGCGCCCTCTCGGCCGAAGAGCGGGCGCAGAAGCGCGACGCCGTGATCAACGACTACTCCGTGAAATCGGAGCGCGTGCACACCGTCCACCAGCTGCTCAAGGCCTACGCCATGTTCGAAAAGGACATCGAATATGTGGTGATGGACAACAAGGTGAAGATCGTCGACGAGCAGACGGGCCGTATTCTCGAAGGGCGCCGCTACTCCGACGGCCTGCACCAGGCGATCGAGGCCAAGGAGCATGTGAAGGTCGAGGCCGCGACGCAGACTTTCGCGACGATCACGCTGCAGAACTACTTCCGCATGTACCACAAGTTGGGCGGCATGACCGGTACGGCCGAAACCGAGGCTTCGGAGTTCTGGTCGATCTATAAGCTCGACGTGGTGGTGATCCCGACCAACCGCCCCGTGATCCGCGACGACCGCGAGGACTTGATCTACAAGACCAAACGCGAGAAGTACAACGCCGTGATCGACGAGATCGTGCGCCTGGTTGGCGAGGGCCGGCCGGTGCTGGTGGGTACGACCTCGGTCGAGATTTCGGAGTTGTTGAGCCGCATGCTCAAGCTCCGAGGCATCAAGCACAACGTGCTGAACGCCAAGCAGCACCAGCTGGAGGCCCAGGTCGTGGCCGAAGCGGGCCGCTCGGGCCAGGTGACCATCGCCACCAACATGGCGGGCCGAGGTACGGATATCAAGCTGACGCCCGAAGTCAAGGAAGCGGGCGGTTTGGCGATCATCGGCACCGAGCGTCACGAAAGCCGCCGCGTCGACCGCCAGCTGCGCGGCCGCGCCGGACGTCAGGGCGACCCCGGTTCGTCGCAGTTCTTCGTGTCGCTCGAAGACGACCTGATGCGTCTGTTTGGCTCGGGCCGCATCGCCGCGATGATGGATCGCATGGGTCTGAAAGAGGGCGAGGTGATCCAGGCCGGCATGATGACCAAGGCCATAGAACGGGCGCAGAAGAAGGTGGAGGAGAACAACTTCGGCATCCGCAAGCGCCTGTTGGAGTACGACGACGTGATGAACTCGCAGCGCGAAGTGATCTACACGCGCCGCCGCCACGCCCTCTACGGCGAACGGGTCGAAATCGACCTCAACAACATCATGTATGATTTTGCCGCCGACTTCGTGGAGAACCACGACGGCATCGAATACGAGGATTTCCGCTTCGAGCTGATCCGCGAAATCGCCGTAGAACCGAGTTTCGACGCCGCAGCCTACGAAGCCGCGAAACCCGACGATCTGGTAGAAATGATCGTCGTCGACATCCGCGCCGCCTATGCCCGCCGGGCCAAGGCCGTGGCCGATACGGTGCGTCCCGTGATGCAGCGCATCTACGAGGAGAAGAAAGACCAGCTCGACTCGAACATCTACTTCCCCATAACCGACGGGCACTTGGGCTACAACGTGCCGGTGAACCTGCGCAAATGCAAGGAGACGGACGGCGCCGAAATCTACAAGGTCTTCTCCAAAGTGGTGATGTTCACCTCCATAGACGACGCCTGGCGCGAGCATCTGCGCGAGATGGACGACCTGCGCCAGAGCGTGCAGAACGCCACCTACGAGCAGAAAGACCCGCTGCTGATCTACAAGTTCGAGTCGTTCGGGCTGTTCTCGAAGATGCTCATCGGAGTCAATCGCGACGTGCTGGACATTCTGAACAAGGCCTATATCCCCGTGCGCGACCAGAACGCCGAAGCCATGCAGCGCGAACGGCAGCAGCGCGCCAAGGTCGACGTGGCCAAACTGCAGGCTTCGCGCATGCAGGCCGCAGCCCAGGCCGGGCAGGGCGAGAAACAGAAGCCCATGCCCCTGCAAGCCGAGAAGAAGGTGGGTCGCAACGATCCCTGCCCCTGCGGTTCGGGCAAGAAGTACAAGAATTGCCACGGAAAAGGGATGTAACAATTCACAATTAAGCATTCACAATTCATAATTGAGCATACTGTCGACCACATTCGGAATCGGAAAAATTGTGGATTTTAACTTGGAAAGTTTTGGGTTATAACGAAGAGAAACAGCGGCAGTTGGACATGCGCTACCTGCGCATGGCACGCATCTGGGCCGAAAACTCCTACTGCGTGCGCCGCAAGGTGGGGGCCTTGATCGTCAAGGACAAGATGATTATCTCGGACGGCTACAACGGCACCCCCTCGGGATTCGAGAATATCTGCGAGGACGACGAGGGCCGCACCAAGCCCTATGTCCTCCACGCCGAGGCCAATGCCATCACGAAAGTGGCCAAGAGCGCCAACAACTGCGACGGTTCGACGCTCTACATCACGGCGGCGCCGTGTCTGGAGTGTTCGAAGCTCATCATCCAGGCCGGCATCCGGAGAGTCGTCTACCACGAAGATTACCGTTCGGAGGAGGGACTGGATCTTCTGCGCAAGGTGGGTATCGAATGCGTACAATGCGAACCCGACGAATAGAGAAAGCCTATGAAAACCCTGTTCCCGACATTTCTGCTGCTGCTTGGCATCGCCGCCTTGCCGACGCATGCGCAGGCCCCCTCGGACGAGTTTACCCCGGCACAGCAGCCGGCCGCCGTACCCGAGTATGTCTACTGCGAAATCATCTACCACCATCTGCCCAACCCCTGGGGCGGCTCCGTAGCGTTCGATTTCGGGCAGGAAACCGGTTCGTGGAGATACGACCTGCTGACCGACAGCGAGGGAAACGAACTGCTCTTCAACTCGGGCATCCAGGCCCTCAACTACATGATCGGCCGCGGCTGGGAGTTCGTGCAGGTCTATTCTTCGGGCGAGAAGAACGAGCATATCCATGTGTTGTTGCGCATAGCGACGGACAAACTCCCTGAAACAGCCCTGGCGACGGCCCTCGCCGAACCGCGCAACAACGCGAAAGCGAAAGGCAGAAAGAAAGCTCGCATGGCAGAAAGCGACCAGACGGAACCATGACGTCCAAGGCTGCGACAAGCAAAAACGACACGATCGTTCGCATCGCGATCGTGGGCGCCACGTCGGGACTGGGGCGCGAAGTAGCACGGCTCTGCATTGACGCCGGGTGGCGCGTGGGTGCCGCCGGGCGCAACGAGGAGGCGCTCCGCCAACTCAAGGCCTCGGCTCCGGAGCAGGTGGAAACCGCGGTTATCGACATCACGCAAGACGACGCGCCGCAACGCCTCGCCGAACTGATCGATCGGCTGGGCGGCATGGATATCTACTTCCACGCTTCGGGCATCGGCAAGCGCAACACCGACCTCCGACCCGACATCGAGTTAGAGACGCTCCGCACCAACGGCGAAGGCTTCGTGCGCATGGCGACGGCCGCATTCGGCTGGTTCCGCACGCACGGCGGCGGACACATCGCCGTCATCAGCTCCATAGCCGGCACGCGCGGCCTCGGGTCGGCCCCGGCCTACTCGGCTACCAAGCAACTGCAAAACACCTACATCGACGCCCTGGCGCAACTCTCGAACATGGAACGACTGGGCATCCGGTTTACCGACATCCGGCCCGGTTTCGTGGCTACGCCGCTGCTCGCGGGCGACGACTATCCCCTGCTCATGCAGCCCGGGCTGGTCGCCCGACGCATCTTCCGGGCGATCGTGCACCGGCGCCGCCGCGCAGTCATCGACCGGCGCTATGCCGTGCTCGTCTTTTTCTGGCGGTTGATTCCCCATTGGCTGTGGGAGCGACTGCCCGTTCGCAAAAAAGCCTGATTCACTCACAAGGCCATCCGACCTTTTCGCAAAAACGCCCGACCCGGTAAGGTCAGGCGTTTTTTTCGGCCCAGTCGAACAATTGGCTCAAGATCGGGATGACCGATTCGCCCTTGGGCGTCAGGCTGTATTCCACCCGCGGCGGTACTTCGGGGTAGACCCGTCGCGCAACCAGCCCGGCCTGCTCCAGGTCGCGCACCGTGGAGGACAACATGCGCTCGGAGACAGCGCCGGGAACGGCCCGTCTCAATTCGCTGAAACGCAGCACGTCCCGCTCATGCAGGGTCAGCAGCACCTGCAACGCCCAACGGCTGCCGAAGCGCTCGAACATGGCGCATGCCGGCGACAAAGGGGAGGATTCCGAATTTTTCCGCATTTTTTTCATCCTTGCAACAGCTTCGAACTCACGAAAACGGAGGTCGGCGTAAGTCGCTGACCGCCGCGTTCGTTCTTGTCCCGGCAAAAAAAGCAGTCTATCTTGCAAGCGTAAAATTACGAAATTTATGGATGATCTGAAACTGCTGCACTTTACCGGCACCGTCTGGCGGCCGCCCTACGAAGCCCATTCCGTCCTGTTGCAGACGACCGTGGGCTGCACGCACCATGCCTGCAAATTCTGTTCGCTCTACGGCGACCTGCGTTTCCGACTGTCGCCCATGGAGGAGATCGAGGCCGACCTCGCCGTCATCGCCCGTCACCAGCCGCGGGCGCGCCGTGTCTTTCTGGTCGGCGCCAACCCGTTCGTGTTGAGCTACGAGCGGCTCGTCCGACTCGCCGATCGCATCCGCGACTACCTGCCCAAAGTGCAGAGCATAGGCATGTTCGCCCGCATCACCGACATCGCGGCCAAGAGCGACGAGCAGCTGCGCGAATTGCGCGCCCGCGGAATCACGGGTCTCTCCATCGGCACCGAGACGGGCGACGACCCCTCCCTGGCATTCATGCACAAGGGACACACCGCAGCCGAGACATCAGCACAATGTCTGCGGCTCGACGAAGCGGGCATCGAATACTATCTCACCTACATGACGGGGCTGGCAGGAGCCGGCAACGGAGAGCGGGCGGCCGAAGCGACGGCTGCGCTCTACAACCGGCTGCACCCATATATAATAGGTGTCGTCTCGCTGACACTCTTTCCCGAAGCACCGCTGGCCGCCGATGTCGCGGCCGGGCGCTTCGTCGAAGCCGGAGAGCGCGAACGGCTGGAAGAACTCCGCACGTTCATCGAGGCCCTCGCTGTCCCCACCACCCTCATGGGACACACCGTGTCGAACACGGTGCCGATTCTGGGCCGCCTGCCCGAAGAGCGTGCGCGCCTGCTGCACGAGTTGGACGACACCCTTGCCCGTTGCAGCGAAGAAGAACTTGCCGCCTACCGCCGCAGCATCGGGCACCTATAAAAATTTAGTGCTTATCTCCGCCCCATGATCTTTGCCGCCGAATCCCGGCTTTCGAGCTGTGCGGGCCATAGCCTCCCCCAGCGGAGGCCCGCAAAAAAATGCGTGCCCCGCAGGCTGCGGCAACAAAGATGCGAAGAATGAGACGTGCCGTATCAGAACGGCAGATCGTCGGGATCGTCGGCAGGCAGAGCAGGCCCGGACGCAGCAGGAGTCGACGCTGCAGCGATCTCGGAAGGTCGTGGGGCCGTACCGCCCTGTGCTCCATAAGGCTGCGCGGGTGCCTGACCATAGGCACCGTCGGGCGCTGCACCGTCGGGACGACGGCCCAGCAGATTCATGCTGTCGGCCAGAATCTCTGTGGTATAGCGCTTGTTGTTGTCCTTGTCGACCCAGTCGCGCGTCCGCAACCGGCCCTCGACATAGAGCTGCGATCCCTTGTGGACATAGCGATCGACGATGTCGGCCAGACCGCGCCACAGCGTGATCGTGTGCCACTCGGTATGCTCGCGCGTCTCGTTGGTCTGCCGATCGAAGAAACGCTCGGTCGTAGCCAAGCGCAACCGCGCGACTTTCACGCCGTTCTCGGTCGTGCGCACCTCCGGCTCCATGCCGACGTTGCCGACCAAAATAACCTTGTTGACCATATGCCCTACAATTCTTTAATCATTCGGCGGAACAGCCGCTGCATCTTCACCCCGGCTTTCTTGCCCTGCAGCTGCACGTCCTCGTGGTCGCCGATTTCGTCGGAGAGACCGCAATTGGTGATGACCGAAACGCCGAACACCGGGATCGACATGTGGCGGGCGACGATCACCTCGGGAACCGTGGACATGCCGGCCGCATCGCCGCCGATAGCTTTGAAATAGCGGTACTCGGCCTGCGTCTCGAACGTGGGGCCGGTGCCGCCGACGTAAACGCCGTACTGGAGCTTGATGTTCTCCTGCTCGGCGATGGCCGTGGCGCGGGCGATCAGCTCCTTGTCATAGCAGTTGTGCATGTCGGGAAAGCGCGGCCCCAGCTCGGCCAGGTTAGGCCCGATCAAGGGGTTGGGCATCAGGTTGATATGGTCGGTGATGACCATCAGATCGCCCACGCGGAACGAAGTGTTGATGCCGCCCGACGCATTGGAAACGAACAGATAGCCGATACCCAGCTGCTGCATCACCCGCACGGGGAAAGTGACCTGCTGCATGGTGTAGCCCTCGTAGTAGTGGAAGCGGCCCTGCATGGCGACGACCTTGCGGCCCTCCAGCGTACCGAAGATCATGCGGCCCTTGTGCCCCTCGACCGTCGAAACGGGGAAGCCCGGAATCGACTTGTAGTCCAACGAATAAGCCGCCTCGATCTGCTCGGCGAAGTCGCCCAGTCCGGTGCCGAGCACGATACCCACTTCGGGCCGGAACCCGGAGGTTCGCTCCCGGATCCACGCCGCGGTGTTCTTAATTTCCTCTAACATCTTCTTCTAATCTTTGCAGAAAATCCGTCGCCGAATCCTCTATGAACGAAATATTGATCGGTTGATAGTACAGACACCGCCGCACCTCGATGGGAATCTTCTCCCGGTTGACCAGCTTCACGGCGTCTTTCTCCGTGGTGACGATCACCGCTTCGGGATGCAGCGTGAGCAGCGCTCCGAGCGCCCGGATGTCGCGCACGCGGTAGACGTGATGATCGTCGAGCGTCATTTCGGCTACGACCTCGTAGCGCTTGCGCAAGGCTTCGAGGAACGGCTCGGGGTTGCCTATGCCCGACAACGCAATGATCCTGCCGCCCTGGGGAATCGGCTCGGCGAGCGCCTCCGACGGAAAGAGCGGTTGGGGGATGAAGCTCTCGAATCGCGTATAGTAGACCCGCTGGTAAGCGACGGAGATCAACACCTTGCGCAAAATGCGCCGGTCGATGGGCGCCATCTTCTCGGGACACTTGGTGACGACGAAATAGTGCGCCCGATACAACTCCGAGGGCAGATCGCGCAGCGACCCGGCGGGCAGCATCTTGTCGTGCTGGACGGGCCGCGTGGCGTCGATCATCACCACGTTGATCTTCGGCTCGATGTAACGGTGCTGGAAACCGTCGTCCATGATGATGAGGTCGATATCGGGATGCTCGGCGCAAATCCGCCGGATGGCGTCGGCCCGCTTCTCGCACACGACGACCAGCGTATCGGGGAACTTGAGCTTGATCTGCAGCGGCTCGTCGCCGACTTCGCGGTAGTGCGACGTACACGACACCTCGCGGTAGCCCTTGGTGCGCCGCCCGTAGCCCCGCGACAGCAGGGCGATGCGGTAACGCTGCGACATGTAGGAGATGAGCATCTCGGCCATGGGGGTCTTGCCCGTGCCGCCGACCGTGATGTTGCCGATGCAGATGATCGGAATGTCGAACCGCTCGCTTTTGAGAAAGCCCCAGTCGAAGAGGCGATGACGGAACGTCACCCCCAACTTATACAGGAACGCCATGGGCGCAAGCAAGCCTTTCATCATCGTTCTGACCGGCAATCGTACTGGAATTTCCAAAGATAGCAATATTTCCCGATACGACAAAATAAAAAAATACAAATCTCACGCCCGAAGCGAAAAACCGAGACACCGCAATCTTCGCCCACCGATGTCCGCCCGCCCTATCGCAAAACGTCCGTCCCCGTTCTGCGGAACGAACACGACATATGGCCAAAATCGGCGGAGCGCGCACAGCAGGCCTCCGCGGCGCGAGGCTACGACCCGAAGAGCTGAAACAACCAATGGAATTCGGCACTTTTGTTTGCTTTTGCGCTCGACTTGCACACGGCTCTGTCTCGGCGATGCCGACAAATTCGGCATCGCGCTCGACTTGCACACGGCTCTGTCTCGGCGATGCCGACAAATTCGGCATCGCGCTCGACTTGCACTTTACCGCAGCTGGCGCTGCGGTTTAGATAGGCGGCGTCTCGGCAAAATGCAAACAAAGTTTGCTTTTGCGCTCGACTTGCACTATCTTTGCCATGATATGAAAAGACTCGCTTCAACCCTGCTTGCCGCGCTCGCTCTGCTGGCGGGCGCCTGCGACCGCACGCAACCGGACGCACCACAGCCAGACCGGAACCTCGTCTACGGCATCGACGCCGACAACTACCGCCTCGAAACCGGAGAAATAGGCCCGGGCGAAACGATGGGCAAAATCCTCAACCGCTACGGCGTGACCGCGCGGCAGATCGACCGGCTCGACCGCGCGAGCAAGGAGACGTTCCCGCTGCGCAACATCCGCGCAGGGCACAAATACACGGTCTTCATCCACGAAGATTCGCTCTACAGTCCCCACCTGGACTACATCGTCTACGAAACCGACCTGACCGATTATGTAGTGTTCGGATTCCACGACGAAGATTCGGTGTCGGTGCGCCGCGATACCAAGCCCCTGACCCTGCGCCGCGCCAAGAGCAGCGCGGTGATCCAGTCGTCGCTCTGGGGGTCGATCATGGAGCAGCACCTGCCCTATGCCCTGGCGGCCGAGATGGAGGATATCTACCAATGGACGGTCGACTTCTTCGGCATCCAGAAAGGCGACAGCTTCACGGTGATCTACGACGAACGGTTCATCGACGACACCATTCCGGCCGGCATCGACCGCATATGGGGTGCGAAATTCGTCCAGGGCGGCAAGGAGTATTACGCCATACCCTATCGTCAGGGCGGTAAAATCCAATATTGGGAGGCCGACGGCGCGAGCCTGCGCAAACAGCTGCTCAAGGCGCCGCTCAAATATTCGCGCATCAGCTCGAAATTCACCTACGCCCGCAAACACCCGATCTACAAGGTCTATCGTCCGCACACGGGCGTGGATTACGCAGCACCCAAGGGGACGCCCGTGCGGGCCGTGGCCGACGGCGTGGTGACGTTCAAGGGCTGGAGCGGCGGTGGCGGCAACACACTCAAGATCAAGCATCCGGGCAATTTAGTGACGGGGTATCTACACTTGAGCGGCTATGCCAAAGGCATTGCGAAAGGGGCGCACGTATCGCAGGGCCAGCTGATCGGCTACGTGGGTTCGACCGGCGCATCGACCGGCCCGCACCTCGACTACCGCATCTGGCGCAACGGCACGCCCATCGACCCGCTGAAAATTCCCCAGCGCCCGGCCGAGCCGATCGCCAAGGAGAATCGCGAGACGTTCGAATTCGTGCGCGACCGCATCGTCGCCGAGCTGAACGGCGAAGTGCCCGACGACGAGCGCATCACGCAGCTCGACTCGATCCCGGCGCTCATGAAGCCGGCCGTGCCGGCCGATACGGTCGAAACGGAGCCGAAAGCCCCGGCCAAAGCAGCCAAAACCAAGAAATAACAGCATGGAGCGTTGCGGCGTCATCATCGTGGCCGGCGGCGAAGGACGCCGATGCGGCGGACGCATCCCCAAGCAATTCGCGTTGCTGGGCGGGCGTCCGGTGCTGGCCCGCACGATCGACAACTTCGCCAAGGCCCTGCCCGGCGCTCCGATCGCAGTGGTTCTGCCGGCAGCGCACATCGACTTCTGGAACGACCTGCGCGCCCGCTTCGACGTGGCGCCCCATATCGTGACGGCGGGCGGTGCCGAGCGGTTCCACTCGGTGCGCAACGGTCTGGACGCACTGCCGCAGGAGCTGCACCGGATCGCCGTACAGGACGGAGTGCGCCCGTTAGGCTCGCCGAAACTGATCCGCCGGCTGGCCGCAGCGGCGGCAGAGCACGGCTCGGCGATTCCGGTCATCGAACCCGCCGACTCCTACCGGGAGACGGAGGGCGCGCATTCGCACCCCGTCGACCGCCGACGGCTGCGGATCGTGCAGACGCCCCAGATTTTCGACGCAGACCTGCTGCGCGAGGCCTATCGGGCCGAATATCGCCCGGAGTTCACCGACGATGCCTCCGTGGTGGAGCATGCCGGACACGCCGTGCACCTCTGCGAGGGCGAGCGCGGGAATCTGAAGATCACGACCCCGGAAGATTTCGCTGTGGCCGAAGCGCTGCTGGCCGCCCGCGAAGCAAACGCCTACGAAGAACTGCCCACCGAATAAAACATATGCTATGCAACACACCTACAAATACCGTTTCGACCGCCACACGATCTACTGGTCGTTGATTTACCTGCTCGTATTCAGCTGTTTGGGCGGCGTGCTCTACTACCTCTACGAGGGCGGCTACCTCTCGGCATGGTTCACCTCGTTCATCATCGCGCTGGTGGCCCTGATGGCGCTGTCGATCCCCCGCAAGCTCGTGGTGACGGACGAGACTCTCGAAATACGCTGCCTGCTGGACATCACCGAAATTCGCCGCGACGAAATCCTGTCGGTACATCGCGCAGACAACAAACAGATGAAATGGATCGTGCCGCTGTTCGGCAGTTTCGGATTCTTCGGCTACTACGGCTATTTCCTGGATCTGCGGCACTTCGAGCGGGTGAAAGTCTATGCCACGCAATGGCGGAACTTCGTGGAGATCACGGATATCTACGAGCAACGGTTTTATGTGTCGTGCGCCGCGGCCGACCAGCTGGCGGCCGAACTCGCCCCGGCGGAAAACGTGCGACTGTCGGAAGGAGCATAAACCGAACGACGCACCCGGCGAAGCGGCGGAAAGGCGTGCCGCTTTTCCCGGCAACCGCATCGCAGATCGATCGGATAAGAAACGACTTCATACCCGGAGTGGCAGGGATCAAGGTTCCTGTCAGGGAGGTAAGTAGATTCAGCAATCCACTGGCAACGTAAAGCGCGAACAGCGAAACCGCAAAAAAAGCGCTCGCAATCGGTCGAAAGAGACCATTCGAAAATCGGACTTGTCCAAAAACGGAGCAGTTGTCGGGTATATCAGGTGTTCGCGGGGTTGTCAGTTATCCACCCCAGTCTGGCGGAAAGTTTAGAGCCATGAACCGGGAATCGTCTCTCGGGACCATCGGCTGTTTTATCCTCTCCGTCATTCATTCCAGCGATTGCTTTCCAAATACCTGCCGCGGGCTGGCGCCACGAGTCGTCGGGAGCCTTGTCGAGCGTCGGCACGCGCGGCCTCTATTGGTGCTCCTCGTCCTATGCCGCCGGCAACATCAACGCGGGTTTCTTGGACTTCACGTCGGGCAACGTGAACCCGTTGAACAACGGGAACCGGGCCAGTGCCTTATCCGTGCGCTGCGTCCAGCATCTACTCGAAGTCGTTTTTTATCTTTCGGGCCATTCCGCAAAATGGAGGGACGAATTCCGGGAAAGGACGCCGAGGAGTTCGAATTTCGGCCGGAATTTCAAAAAAATCGGGGGGGGGTACAACGTAGAGCGGGAATGACTATCTTTGCAGGGTAACTAACACCAAAATCTTATACCGATGAAAAAAATCCTTTTCCTCGTGGCTCTCGCAGCCACCGTGCTGGGGGGGGGAAATCCTGTGACGGCGCAGACCCTCGAACCTGAATTCGAAGGCGAGGTGGTCGCCGTATTCCCCGACGGCTCGGCCCGCAAACTCGAAAAACACAATGTCCGCATCAAGACCGGAGCAAGCGTCTACATCGCCGGTTTCGCAGCGAACAAACAAAAGACCAAGGTGGTCATCGACGGCAGCGCGGCAGGCGTACGCATGGACGGCAGCCAGCCCATCGAACTGATCGTGCGGGCCAAGGACAACAAGGCCGACCCGATGTCGATCGTGCGCGTGTTCCGCATGAAAGCCACGCCGAAGAACCGTTCGGCCGTCATTTCGGCCGTGGGAACGTTCAATGTCCAAACCAACACGCTGGAGTTCCTGCCGTTCGAGGCCAAGAAATACGGCGAAAGCAGCTATCGGCTCTTTTTCGACAAGCGTCCGACGGGCGAATACGGCGTGATCGTGTCGAACCCGAACAACGTCGACGAAAAGCAGGTGATCGTCTCGACGTTCGCCATAGACAACGGCAGCGACCCGAAGAAAAAATAGCGCACAAGCATCATAGGAACAGAAAACCGGGAAGCCCCCTCGCAAGGGAATGCTTCCCGGTTTTTTCGCGACCTGCCGACACCGGACTTCCCGACGAAAGCAGGTTCCGCACCCGGAAGAATCGCGGAAGAGCCGCATCCGTCTTCCGGCATGCGGAATCAGTTCCGCGACGGCAGGAACGAGTAGTTTTTCGAGTAGTCCAACATCTGCTCGACGTAATCGGTCGGATAGAAGATCTTCACGTCGACGATCTTGCCGTCGCGCTCGATCGGCAGAAAATCGGGATTGATGAAGCCGCCGTAAGGCTCGATGCCGAGGGCCTCGTAGCGCTCGCGTACCTGGGCATGCAGCTCGGGATCGACCTCGACGGCATAGCGCTCGACCAGTTCGCGTCCGGCTTCGTAGTCGCCCTCGGACTTGATGCGCTGGATTTCGCGGAGCATCTCGCCGAACAGCGCGCGCAACTTGACGAAATCGTTGACCACCACATAGCGCTTGCCCTCCTGCTCGACCCACTCGATCACGTTGTCGGCCTTGCCGCGCTCGTAGCACCATTCGCAGATGAGCTTGCGGTTGCGCATGTGCGCCTCCTCGACATTCTTGCCGGGTTCGATGCGCGCCAGCTGGGTCATCATGCCGTTGAGCACATACTTGGCATAGCCGGCCCACGCCACGTCGAGCGAGGGGATCAACCCCAGCTCCACCATCTTCGGGTCGCCCAGATAGTAAAGCCCGAACAGATCGGCGCGGGTCTCTTCGAGCGTCGAACCGTAGCTCCGCAGCTCGCCGCCCTGGACGCCCGGCGCCAACTGGCCCGAACCGTGACCCAGACACTCGTGGAGGTCGGTATGCAGGTCGTCGGCCAACTTGCCATAGCGCTCCATGCGCTCGCGGTCGGCCGGCCGCAATACGAACTCCTCGTTGAATCCGTTGCCCTGGGCCGCCTTGTCGTAGGCGTAAGTGATGTTGTCGATGGTCACCGACTTGGAGCCGTGCTCCTTGCGGATCCAGTCGGCATTCGGCAGATTGATGCCGATCGGCGTGGCCGGATAGCAGTCGCCGCCCAGCATGGCCACGGTGATGACCTTGGCCGAAACACCCTTGACCTTCTTTTTCTTATACTCGGGCGCCACGGGCGAGTGATCCTCGAACCACTGGGCGTTGTCCGAAATCACCTCCGTACGGCGGCAGGCCTCGGTGTCCATGAAGTTGACGTTGGCTTCCCACGACGCCTTGCGGCCGAGAGGATCGCCGTAGTCCTCGATGAAGCCGTTGACGAAATCGACGTTCGACAACGTGTCCTTGACCCAGAGGATGTTGTAGCGGTCGAACTTCTTCAGATCGCCCGTACGGTAGTAGTCGACGAGCGCCGCGATGGTCGACTTCTGCGGCTCGGCAGCCACGGCCTGCGCCTTTTCGAGCCAGTAGACGATCCGCTCGATCGCCGGCGAATACATGCCGCCGACTTTCCACACGCGTTCGTAGAGTTTGCCCGTCTTTTTATCCTTGACCAACTGCGAATTGAGTCCGTAGGAGACCGGTTCGGGATTGCCGGCATCGGCAGCGGCCACGGCGGCATAGAACTTCTCGGCTTCGGCCTGCGAAACGCCCTTGTAGTAGTTGCTCGACGAGGTGAGCAGCATATCGTCGCCCGCCCGCTGGTTGAGCCGCGTGGGATAGGCCGCAGGATCGAAGATCGCACGGCAGACCTCCCGGCGCAGGGCGTTCAGCTCGTCGCCGAAATACTCCTCGGGGATGGTCTCGATGAGCGAAAGCAGATACTCCTCGGAAAACTCGGGGACGAACTTGTCGTTGGAGTAGTGGTGATGGATGCCGTTGGCGAACCACACCTTCTTGAGGTATTTCTCCATGGCACGCCACTGCGCGGAGTTGCGGTCGCCCTCGTACTGCTCGTAGACGACCTCCAGCGTCCGCCGTACGGGCAGGTTCATGGCGCAGTTCTGGTCGAACAGAATATCGCGGCCGCAGCGGGCGGCCTGGGCCAGATAGTAGATCAGCTCTTTCTGCTCCAGGGGCAACGCCTCGAAACCGGGTACCTCGTAGCGGATCACCTTCACATCGTCGAAACGATCCACGACCCAGGGAACCTCGCGCGACGGCGCATCGCAGCACGAAGCCAACGAAAAAGCGACAAAAGACATAACGGCAAATTTTTTCATGACGTTCGGGTATTGTTCAGCGCGAAGATAGCAAAAATTCGGCAAAACGCGTTGCAGAACGTTTTTTTACAAAAAATGCTTCGTTTTGTCTATCGGAATTTCTACCTTTGCCCCGCAACTCGAATCATGAAGTGATGAACGTATTCACAAGCGTCGCAGCGCTGCGTGCCGCTTTGGAGCGGGTCGATGCCTCGGGCATCGGATTCGTGCCGACCATGGGCGCCCTCCATGCCGGCCACCGGTCGCTGGTGGAGCGTGCCCGCCGGGAAAACGCCACGGTAGCGGTCAGCGTCTTCGTCAACCCCACGCAGTTCAACGACAAGACTGATCTGCGCAACTACCCCCGCACGCCCGAGGCCGACGCCCGGCTGCTGGAGGAGGCAGGAGCCGACTATGTGCTGATGCCCTCGGTGGAGGAGATCTATCCCGAACCCGACACGCGGCAGTTCGACTTCGGACAGATCGACAAGGTGATGGAGGGAGCGACGCGCCCGGGCCACTTCAACGGCGTGGCGCAGGTCGTGAGCCGTCTGTTCGACATCGTGCGGCCGGCCCGCGCCTACTTCGGCGAGAAGGATTTCCAGCAGATCGCCGTGATCCGCGCCATGACGGAGCAGCTGCGGCTGCCGGTGGAGATCGTCGAATGTCCGATCGTCCGCGACGACGACGGGCTGGCGCTCTCGTCGCGCAACCAGCTGCTCGACGCCGAGCACCGCGCCGCAGCGCCCCATATCTACGCTACGCTGCAGGCGGCCGTCGCGAAATCGCAGGAACTGACGCCCGCCGAACTCCAGGCATGGGTGACGGCCGAAATCGACCGCAATCCGCTGCTGCGCACGATCTACTACCGCTCGGTCGACGCCCGCACCATGCAGGAAGTCGCCGCCTGGGACGAAGCGCCCCGCATTCAGGGCTGCATCGCCGTGCAGGCCGGCCCGATCCGTCTAATCGACAACATTCGAATCCGATAATGAAATTCCAGATCGAAGTCATCAAATCGAAGATCCACCGCGTGACGGTCACCCAGGCCGACCTGAACTACGTGGGCAGCATCACCATCGACGAAGCGCTGCTCGAAGCGGCCAACATCATCGAAGGCGAGAAAGTTCAGATCATGGACATCGACAACGGCGAACGCTTCGAGACCTATGTCATCAAAGGCCCGCGCGAAAGCGGCTGCATCTGTCTGAACGGCGCCGCGGCCCGCAAGGTGCAGGTGGGCGACGTGGTGATCATCGCGTCGTATGCGTCGATGGACTTCGAAGAGGCCAAACAATTCCGGCCGTGGATCGTATTCCCCGACACGGCGACCAACCGTTTGGTCGAATAACCCTTAAAACAACTCGCCGTGGACATTCTGCTGGCTCTGCTCGCCCTCGTACTCTCGGTGATCGGCATCGTCGGCTGCATCGTGCCGGTGCTGCCGGGCGTGGTGTTGAGCTACGCGGGATTGCTCTGCGCCTGGGGCGCCTCCTACTCGCAGATTTCGGGCACGACGCTTTGGCTCTGGCTGGCGCTCACCGCGGCGGTTTCGGTGGCCGATTATTTCCTGCCGGCATGGATGACGCGCCGTTTCGGCGGTTCGCGTGCCGGTGCCATAGGGGCCACGATCGGAGTATTCGCCGGATTCATCTTCTTTCCGCCCTGGGGCATCGTCGTCGGCCCGATCATAGGTGCGATAGCCGGAGAGCTGCTCAACGACAGCTCCGATTCGGCGAAAGCCGTTCGTGTGGGTTTCGGCTCGTTCCTGGCATTCGTCGTGGGCACGGGTCTGAAGCTGACCGCATGTCTCTACATGCTGGTGCTGGTACTCGCCGACATCTGGGCGCCGCTCAAGGAGTGGGCCGCATCGATTTTTTGACGTTCGACCAATCCTCATACTCGAATCGCCGGCCTCGTGAAAGGCCGGCGATTCAGCATATAGTATCACGAAAGCTACGGTTCGAGCGCTTTCGGCATCCTTATCCCCGAACTTCCAGGACAACAAACAGGTTCAATATCTGTAGTGATCGGCCTTGAACGGGCCGTCGACCGACACGCCGATGTAGTCGGCCTGCTCGGGGGTCAGGTGCGTCAACTCGACACCCAGATTCTCCAGGTGGAGCCGGGCGACCTCCTCGTCGAGGTGCTTGGGCAGGCGGTAGACGCCGACCTCCAAAGGCTTCTGCCACAACTCGATCTGCGCCAGGCACTGGTTGGTGAAGGAGTTGGACATGACGAACGACGGATGCCCCGTGGCGCACCCGAGGTTGACCAGACGCCCCTCGGCCAGGATGAAGATCGAATGGCCGTCGGCGAACGTATACTTGTCGACCTGGGGTTTGATGTTGGTCTTCGCGGCACCCGACTTTTCGAGCCGCGCCATCTGGATTTCGTTGTCGAAATGGCCGATGTTGCAGACGATCGCCTGGTCGCGCATGCGCTCCATGTGCTCCAAGGTGATGATGTCGCAGTTGCCGGTGCAGGTCACGAAGATGTTGCCCTCGGCCAAAGCGCTCTCGACGGTCTTCACCTCGAAACCCTCCATGGCGGCTTGCAAGGCGCATATGGGGTCGATCTCGGTGACGATGACCCGGGCACCGTAGGAACGCATCGAACGAGCGCACCCCTTGCCCACGTCGCCGTAGCCGCACACGACGACCACTTTGCCGGCGATCATCACGTCGGTGGCGCGCTTGATGCCGTCGGCCAACGATTCGCGGCAGCCGTAAAGGTTGTCGAACTTCGACTTGGTACACGAATCGTTGACGTTGATCGCCGGGACGAGCAGCTCGCCCGCCTCCATCATACGATAGAGCCGGTGCACGCCGGTGGTGGTCTCCTCGCTCACGCCGCGCCATTCGGCCACGGTGCGGTGCCACTTGTCGCCGTCCTCGGCCAAAAGCTGCCGGAGCGTGTCGAGGATCACCTCCTCCTCGTAGGACGAGGGGGCGACATCGAGCGTCACAGCATCGTTTTCAGCCCGATAACCTTTGTGTATCAAGAGTGTAGCATCGCCTCCGTCGTCGACGATCAGCTGCGGCCCCTTGCCGCCGGGAAACGAGAGCGCCATGGCGGTGCACCACCAGTATTCGGGCAGCGTCTCCCCTTTCCACGCGAAGACGGGTACCCCGGCGGCGGCGATCGCGGCGGCGGCATGATCCTGCGTCGAGAAGATGTTGCACGAACACCAGCGCACCTCGGCGCCCAGCTCCACCAGCGTCTCGATGAGCACGGCAGTCTGAATGGTCATGTGCAACGACCCCATGACGCGCACCCCTTTCAGGGGTTTCTGCGGGCCGTATTTGCGCCGCACGGCCATCAGGCCAGGCATTTCGAACTCGGAAATCTCGATCTCCTTGCGGCCCCACTCGGCCAGCGACATGTCGGCGACCTTATAAGGCAAAGTAGTATCCAAAAACATAACGAAACTATTTTTTATGGTTTCCCTGTCTTTTGCGAGCTGCGCCCGAAGTTCATCGACCGAGGAGAAACGCTGCTCGTCGCGGATCTTCCGCACCAACTCCACGGCCAGATGCTGCCCGTAGAGCGAACCCTCGAACCCGAAGATGTGGGTTTCGAGACGCCGCACCCCGCCGCCGACCGAAGGATTGCTCCCCAGGTTGGACATGGCGTCGTACCACACGCCGCCGACCTCGGCCCGCGAGGCATAAACTCCGTCCTCGGCACGCTGCATCCCGTCGACGGCGAGGTTGGCGGTCGGGAACCCCAGCTGCCGTCCGAGCTGCCGTCCATGCTCGACCACCCCTTCGAAACGCACCGGCTTCATCAGATTTTCTCGGTCAGACGACGCACCAGCGCGAACTGGGAGAAGAACTCCTTGGCGAAGACGCGCAACACGGTATACGAAGGAATGGCCAGCAGCATGCCCAGAATCCCGGCGAACGAGCCGGCCACGAGGATGACCAGAAAGATTTCGAGCGGATGGGCCTTGACCCGCTCGGAATAGAGCGTGGGCTGCAGGACGAAATCGTCCAGCCCCTTGAGCGCCAGCAGCACCACGGCGATGACCACCGCCGTATGCCCGACGGTCATCCCCTCGATAGGCGTCAGAATCCCCACGAGCACGGCGAGCACGCCTCCGATCAGCGGGCCGGCATAAGGCACGACATTCATCACGCCCATGACCAACCCGATGAAAAAGGCATCGGCGGCTTTCATGCCGAAGAGCATCATCGCCGCCGAGACGGCGAACAGCAGCAACAGACTCTCGGCGAGGATGCCGGTGAAATAACGCCCGAGCAGCAGCGTCACGGAGTCCAGCGCCCGGGTGATGTTGTCGCGGTAGCGCTCGGGAAAGAGCGCCGTGACCATGGTGTAAAACAGATCGTCTTCCTTGAGGAAGAAAAATGTGATGAACGAAATGGAAAAGACGGCGATCACCGACGAAAAGACCATGCCGATGACCGACGAGAACAACGAATTGAGCGACTCGAAGTCGACCAACCGCCGCAACGCTGCGGTCAGCTCCTCGGAGAGGGAAAACGAACTCTCGGGCAGCGCGAACAGCTGCTGCAGATCGTGCTGTGCCCGGACGACAGGATCGCCGATGCTGCTGACGACGGCGCCGAAATCGACGCCGGCCAGCTGGTTGACCTTGTTGAATACCAACGGCACGAACAACGCGCACAACACGGCGACGACCGTCCAGATGACGCCCAGCGTGAGCAATGCGGCGATCGAACGCGGCACGCGCCAACCGCGCACCCGCAAGGCCGCAAGCCGTTTGACCAAAGGCCGCCCCATGACGGCCAGCACCGCCGAGACGAGGATGTAGACGACGATCGCCGAGAAATACCACACCAAAAAGAGTACCGCCGCGACGACGAACGCCCCGACGAGAAATTTCAGCACGGTCTGGGAAGTCGCGATCATGCTTCCGCTTTTTTGGGCAACCGTGCGATAGGGGTCTGCGAACCGACCGTGGGGTCGCCCAGCTCGACCAGCAACTCGCTATCCTTGGGTACGAGCACGTCGACCCGCGACCCGAACTTGATGAACCCGCAGGGGCTGTTCTGCTCGACGGCCTTCCCCTCCTCCATGTAAGAGACGATGCGTCGGGCGATGAGACCCGCGACCTGCCGGAACAGCACGCGAGCGCCCGAAGTCATCCGCACGACGGTGGTCGTCCGCTCGTTCTCGGACGACGACTTGGGGTGCCACGCTACCAGGAAACGCCCGGGGTGATACTTGTAATACTCGACCGTGCCGCCCACGGGCACCCAGTTCATGTGGACGTTGGTGATGGACATGAAAATCGAAATCTGCAGCATCTCCTCGTGCAGATATTCGTTCTCCCGAACGACTTCGGTCACCACGACCCGCCCGTCGCAAGGGGCGAAAACCAGATCGGCATCGTGGATGCGCACGCGCCGCGGCTCGCGGAAAAAGGCGACGATGAAGAACCAGAACAGCAACAGGAACACGGTGCTGGCCCAAATGAGCGTGGCGTTCGAATCGCTGACCAGCAATCGGTAGAACAACCACCAGATCAGCACGCAGACCAAGCCCGAAACGACGATGATCTTGTAGCCCTCCTTATTTATTTTCATGGGAAGTCGGAATTTGCATTACATCACGAAAAGCATATACACGAAGACGAAAGGCGCCGAGAGCAGCAAGGCGTCGAAGCGGTCGAGCACGCCTCCGTGACCGGGAATCGAACGGCCCGAATCCTTGACCCCCGCAGCCCGCTTGAACATCGACTCGGCCAGATCGCCCAGCACGCCGGCTATGGCGGCGACCAGCGCCAGGCCTATCCAGACGCAGAGGCTGCCGTCCAGCAAACGGGCGGCGACCGCTCCTGCGGCGACCGCTCCTGTCAGACCGCCGAAGAAACCCTCCCACGACTTCTTGGGCGAAAGCCGCTCGCAAAGCCGATGCTTCCCGATCGCCATGCCCACTAAATAAGCGAAAACGTCGTTGGCCCAAATGATGCAGATGTAGGCGATGACGATCCAAGGATTCCACGCCCACTCGGCACTGCCGATCAAAGGCACGTAGCACAGCAGCGACACGGGCAGCGCGACGTAGCAGATGCCGGCCAAGGTGGTGCCCACGGCAGCGATGGGATCGGCATTCTTGCGGAACAATTCGCAGATGAACATGCCGGAAACCGACAGCAGCAAGAACGCCAGACCCGCGCCGAATCCATGGCGGGCGCTGCCCAGAATGAGGATGTCCTCCGAGACGAAAGCGAAATTCAACAGAAAGAGCACCAGTCCGGCGATCGTACCGATCACCCGCTGGGGCCGTGCGCCGCATGCCGCGGCCAAGGCGTAGAATTCGGCGAGGCCGCCTACGAGCAGCAACGCCAGTAAAGCGCCGAAGCTCCATTGCGACCACAAGGTCGCACCCACGACGACCGCGACCAGCACCAGGCCGCTCAACGTGCGCACTACGAGATTTTTCATTTTGTCATTCATCGGTTCGAGTCAGGTCGGGTTGCAAACGGGGTTCATTCGGTCGGGAGCGTCTTCCGGGATTTGCGAGGACGCCGCACGACCTCGGGGTTTTCAGCGGTATCCGCCGCGGCCTTGCGGGACGACGCCTTGCGAGTAGTGGCGGCGGCAGCCCCCTTGCGGCGACTATCGGCCGCAGTCGACCGTTTGCGAGTCGAAACATTCGGGGACTTCGGGGTTTTCGCGAGTTTCAGAGCTTTAGCCGGCTTTCCGTCCTCTTCGGACTGGGCCGTCCGCCGCGGCTTCCTGCCGCGTTTCGGGGCTGCGGCCTGCTCCGCCGCTTCGCGCTCGATATCTTTCTTGCGCTTACCGAAAATACGCTCGACATCCTCGGTGAAGACCACCTCGCGCGCAAGCAACAGCTCGGCCAGCTCCTTCAGCCCCGCGGCATGCGTGCGCAATACCTCCTCGGCCATGGCGTAGGCCCGGTCGACGAGCGCGCGGGCCTCGGCATCGATCCGCTGGGCCGTCGTCTCGGAATAGGGTTTGGTGAGGGCCATGTCGCTTTGGCCGGTAGAATCGTAGAACGAGAGGTTGCCCACCTGCTCGCTCATGCCATAATAGGCGACCATCGCATAGGCCTGCTTGGTGACCCGCTCCAGGTCGTTGAGCGCACCGGTGGAGAGCTGCCCGAAGGTGAGCTGCTCCGAGACGCGACCGCCGAGCGTGGCGGCCAACTCGTCCATCAACTGCTCGCGCGTGGTGATCTGCCGCTCCTCGGGCAGATACCAGGCAGCCCCCAGCGCCTTGCCGCGCGGGATGATCGTCACCTTGATCAGGGGACTCGCATTCTCCAAAATCCAGCTCACCGTCGCATGCCCCGCCTCATGGTAGGCGATCACGCGCTTCTCGCTGTCGGTGATGATCTTGTTCTTGCGCTCCAGACCGCCGACGATGCGGTCGATAGCGGCCAGGAAATCCTCCTTGGCGATGAACTTCTTGTTGTGACGCGCCGCGATCAAAGCCGCCTCGTTGCAGACGTTGGCGATGTCGGCGCCCGAGAACCCGGGGGTCTGACGCGCCAGGAACGAACGGTCGAGCGCCGGATCGAGCTTCAGAGGGCGCAAATGCACCTCGAAAATCTCCTCGCGCTCCTTGACGTCGGGCAACCCGACCTCGATCTGCCGGTCGAAACGCCCGGCGCGCATCAAAGCCCTGTCGAGGATATCGGCGCGGTTGGTGGCCGCCAGAACGATGACTCCGGTGTTGGTCTGGAAGCCGTCCATCTCGGTGAGCAGCTGGTTGAGCGTGTTTTCGCGCTCGTCGTTGCCCGAGAAACCGGCATTCTTGCCGCGGGCGCGCCCGATAGCGTCGATCTCGTCGATGAAGACGATGCAGGGGGCTTTCTGCTTGGCCTGCACGAACAGATCGCGCACGCGCGAAGCGCCCACGCCCACGAACATCTCGACGAAATCGGAACCCGAAATGGAAAGGAACGGCACGTTGGCTTCGCCGGCCACGGCTTTGGCCAACAAGGTCTTGCCCGTGCCCGGAGGGCCGACGAGCAAAGCTCCCTTGGGGATTTTGGCGCCCAACTCCTTGTATTTGTCGGCTTTCTTGAGGAAATCGACGATCTCCATGATCTCGACCTTGGCCTCCTCCAATCCGGCGACGTCCTTGAATGTCACGCGTTTCGAATTGTCCTTGTCGAAAACCTGCGCACGGGCTTTGCCGACATTCATGATGCCGCCGGCACCGCCGCCCCCGCCGCGCGACATCGAACGCATGACCAGAAACCACACGCCGACGATGAGCACCCAGGGCAGGAAATTGACGAGCAGCGTCGTCCAGTCGTTGCCCTTGTTCTCGTAGACCACGGGCACGGCACGCCCCGTATGCTCCTCGACCGACTTGAGGTCTTCGCGGAACGAATCGACCGAGCCGATGGTGAAAAACAGCTGCGGGCCGGTGCGCGGCAATCGCTTGTACCGCTTGTCGGTGGAATCCCGGCGGTAACGCTCGCCGGCCTCCGTGGCGAGGAACACCTCGGCCCGATCGCGGTTGACGACCCGTATCTTCTCCACATCGCCCTGCAGCACCATCTCCTCGACGGTCGACCAGTCGCTTTGCAGCGGCTTGTCGTCGCCCTCGCCCAAGAAATACCACCCCAGGATGAACGCGGCGATCGCCCCGTAGATCCACAGCAGCGAGGGTCGCGGAAAACCCGAAATCATCTTATCGTTTTTCTTCTCCTGTGCCATAACTCACTCTTCGTATTCGTAACGGGTCATCGGCGCATCGGCCCACAGCTCCTCCAACTTGTAAAACTCCCGCAGCTCGGTCTGGAAGATGTGCACCACCACGTCCACGTAGTCCATGGCGATCCAAAGGGCCGTTTGCTGCCCCTCGACGCGCCAGACTTTCTCGCCCAGCACCTGCTGCACCTTCTCCTCGATGCCGTCGGCGATGGCCGCGACCTGCGTGGTGGAATCGGCGTTGCAGACCACGAACGTCGAGCAGATGGCCCCGTCGAAACCCGAGAGGTCCAACGATACAATATTCTTACCCTTTTTATCTTCAATCGCACCGACGATCGTTTCGATGAGTCGCTTCATAAAATCTTCGATATGCACCTATAACTTTGCAAAGATAGGAAGAAGAATTAAAAATACCCAATCCCGAATTTACTATTTTTTCGCTCCGGCGTGGGCCAGGATAGTATCGGTCAAGGCGCGGATGATCGAATTCTTGACATAGGTGCGCCGCACGGCGATAGCGATCTTGCGCGAGGTGGCTCCCTTGGCCAGCGTCTTCAGGCGGTCGCGCCGGTCGGCGGGGATATACTCCACGGCCATTTCGGGAATGATCGTCAGGCACGACGTGCAGTCGACGATGCGCATCAGGGTGTCGAGCGACCCCGATTCGAACGAATAGTGCGCCGGCATGCTGCGCCGGGCCTGGCACAGTTCGATGATCTGGTCGCGCATGCAGTTGCCGGGGCTGAGGATCACCAGATCGCTGCGATCATCCAACACAAGTCCATCACAGCGCTTCTTGGGGATATCCATA
>CAYSJF010000022.1:0-23377 GCA_964431265.1 uncultured Alistipes sp.
GGGTCAGCGTGGTCTTTCCGCTTCCGATGTTACCGGCAATGGCAATATACATAGCTCGAATATTATGGGTAGTGTAAGGTCTCTTCCGGGCGGTCTTCACGCTTCGTGCGCCACCGTTTCCGCCGTAAAACGTTTTATGTCGTCGGCCGTCCGGCGGTCGTTGGCCAGGCGCGGCACCTTGTTCTTGCCGCGGGCACGCATCCAGGCCAGAAACGTCCCTCGCGCCACGATCGTCAGCCGCTGCGCTTCGAGGGTCGTGCGGCGCTTGGCGTCGTAGTCGGAATTCACCGCCCGCAACGCCTCGTCGAGCGCCGCGGCGAACGCCTCCAGGTCGGCCGGCATCTGCTCGAACTCCACGATCCACTCGTGCGCGCCCTGCTCCCGGAGCGACATGTAGCACGGCGCCACCGTATATTCGGCCACCGCGGCTCCCGTCCGCCGGCAGGCGTCCAGCAGCGCCCGGTCGGCATTGTCGACGATCAACTCCTCGCCGAACACGTTGATGTATTGGCGGGTACGGCCTGCGAAGCGGATGCGGTAGGGATCCGTCGAGGTAAACTCCACCCGGTCGCCGATCTCGTAGCGCCACAAGCCGTTGTTCGATGTGATGAGCATCGCATAGCTCCGGCCCGCGCACACGCCCTCCAGCGGCACGATGCGGTCGCCGTCGCGGAATTCGAAATAGGTGCCGTAGTCCAGCATCAGCAGCATGTCGTCGCGCCGCGGATCGTCGGCCAGCGCGAAGAACCCCTCCGAAGCGTTATAAGTCTCCATATAGCGCATGCGCGAGGAGGGGATCAGCTCCTCGAACGATCGGCGGTAGGGAGCGAACTCCACCCCTCCGTGGGCGAACAGTTCCAGATCGGGCCACACCTCCAGCAGATCGCGCTTGCCCGTGAACTCCAACACCCGCCGCATGAGCGCCAGGTTCCACGACGGCACTCCCGCGAAAGCCACTACATGTTCGCCGGCGCATTCGCGGGCGATCGCCTCGGCCTTACGATCGAAATCGGGGATGATCGCCGTACGGCTTTTCGGAGACCGCAGCCAACGACCCACGAACTCCGTTTCCCGGATCAACAGCGCCGACAGGTCGCCCACCAGATTGCGCCCCTCGCGCCGGCACGAGCCGCCCAGCGTCAGGGTCTTGCCGTCGAAGAGCTTCGTCCGCGGATCGGCCTCCGCCACCAACGTCGCCAAATCGCGCATGCCCAACGTGTGGTTCCACCACAGCGAGCGGCGCGTGACGGGGATATACTTGCTCCGCTCGGAAGTCGTGCCCGACGACCGGGCGAACAACTCCACGCGGCCCGGCGCCGTCACGTCGCGCTCGCCCGACATCATGCGCTCGATCCACGGCTTGAACGACTCGTAGTCGAACGCCGGCACCGCTGCCGCGAACTGCTCGGGAGTGCGGATCGCCGCCAGCCCGTAGCGCTCGCCGAAAGCCGTGCCGCACCCCCGCTCCAACGCCTGGCGGAACATCGCCTCCTGCGTCGGCGCCGGATGACGCCGGAACCGGTCGATCGCCCGCAGTCGCTGTGCGAACCAGGCCCGGGCTATTTTGCTGCGCAAAGACACGTCGCTCGTCGCTTAATTGAAAAAATATCCGATCTTCTCCACCGACGCGGGCATGGCGAAGACCACCACCCGGTCGTAGGGATTTATCTCCATGTTCTCCACGGCGATGAAAGCCTTGTCGCCGCGCACGATGCCGCCCACGATCGCATCGTCGGGCAGCCCCAGGTCGCGGATGCGGGCCTTGGTGGCCGGGGAATTGGGCTTCACGATGAACTCCAGCACCTCGGCATCGCTGCCCGTCAGGCACTTGATCGCCTGCACGTCGGTCGACATCGTGAAGCGGAAGATGTTCGACGCCGTGACGAGCTTCTTGTTGATGATCGTATCGATGCCGATAGAATCGGCCAGATCGATGTAGTGGAGGTTTTCGACCTCGGCGATCACCTTCTTCACGCCCAGCTGCTTGGCGAGCATCGCCGCCAGGATGTTGGTCTCGCTGCGCCCCGTCACGGCCACGAAAGCGTCCATGTTGGCCAGCCCCTCCTCCATCATGGCCTCCGTGTTACGGCCGTCCTCGTTGATGATGAGCGTCTTTTCGAGCGTCTCGGCCAGACGGTAGGCCTTGTCGGCGCTGTAGTCGACCAACTTGATATTCACCTCGTCCTGCAGTTCCTCCGCGATGCGGACGCCGATGCGCGAACCGCCCAGGATCATCATGTTCTTGACCTCCACGTTCGAATGCCCCGACAGCTCCATCACCTCGCGCACGGCATCCTGCCGCACGATGAAGTAGACCACGTCGCCGTCCATGAAGACCTCGCCGCGCTGCGGAATGATCGTCTGCCCGCCGCGCGAAATGGCCACCGCACGATAGTTCAACGGCGCATCGTCCTCTCCGGACTCGTCCGGTTCGTGCCCCACCAGCGGCGAGGCCGGCTCCAGGCGGAAAACCGCCAGCGAGAGTTTGCCGCTCGAAAAATCGACATACTCCGTCGTCGCCGTGTGCCCCAGCAGGTTGATGACCTCGCGTGCCGCCACCTTCTCGGGATAGAACAGATAGTCGATACCCATGTCAATGAACACCTCCTTGTTGTTGGGTTCGAGGTATTCGTTGTTGTCGATGCGGGCGATCGACTTCCTGGCCCCCAACTTCTTGGCCAGCATCGCCGCCACGATGTTGTCGTTCTCCTCGTGGGTCACCGCGATGAAGAGGTCGCAGCGCCGCACCGAAGCCTTGCGCAACACGGCGAACGCCGTCGGATCGCCCTCCACGGTGATTACGTCGGCCAAGCTCCCCACCTCCGACAGCAGCTTCTGATCGCTGTCGACGATGGTGATGTCGTGGCCGTTACCGCTCAACATCCGGGCCAGATGGCTGCCCATCTCGCCGGCACCCGCTATCATAATCTTCATCGCACGCTCGTTTTACGGCGTCGCCCGCAGCCGATTCCGCCCGGGCAACATTCTTGCAATTTATCTTACAAATGTATACATTTGTCGGCGAAAGCCAAAATTTCGGCCGCAAAATTCGAATATTATGCCTGCCTGGGGAATCGTCTTACTCTGCACCGTAGCCGCCGTCGGACTCTTCGTCCTCGGCATGTCGCTGACGCTCATCGTCAAAGGACATCACATCGATTCCGAAATCTCCACCAACGAGAACATGCAGCGTCTGGGCATCCGCTGCGCCGTGCAGGAGACCCGTCAGGCCGACGGCTCGGTCGACTGCGGCTCCACGTCCGACACCCTGCCCCCCGGCTGCACCGGCAGTTGCGGCGCCTGCGACATCGAGCACCGCGCATAACTCCACCCCGGCAATCCGTCGCCGCGTCGTCGAGCCGCCGAACACACCGCCAGCCCGCATTCGAAGCGTACTGCCAGCTTTCCGCCGCCGAATCATCCGGACGCATCCCGTCCCGACTCTACGATTATTATATTCCGCAATGCTTCGACCGGCAGACGAACCAGGGGTTGCGCAGGTCTTCTTCGTTATAGCGCAGTTCGCGGTCATCGGGTAGCGAGCGTGTCGTGCCGCCCGCTTCCGACAGGATCAGTTCGCCCGCCGCCGTGTCCCATTCGTAGGTGTGCGTCGTACGGACATAGTAGTCCACGCTCCCTTCGGCCAGCAGACAGAACTTGTACGAACTGCCTTGCTCCACCACCTCCAGATCGGGGTGTTTCTCGCGCAAAAGGGCGATATGCCTGTGCGTCTCGGGCGTTTGGTGCGAACGCGACACCGCCACGCGCAGCCCCGCCCGCCGCGGTTCCTCCTCGAAGGGCAACCGGCGGCACTCCGCCACGATCTCATCGTAGGCATACTCTGCAGCGGCATCGGGGACAACATGCTCCTTAAGATAGGTGCCTGCATGGCGTCCGGCGATGTACATCTTCTCATAAAAAGGGACATAGATCACCGCACCGATGCAGGCGTTGTTTTCCATCAGGGCGATATTCACCGTGAATTCGTTGTTGCCCTTGATGAACTCCAGCGTGCCGTCCAGCGGATCGACCAGCCAATAGAGTTCCCAGTTGCGCCGCTCCTCGTAGCGCATTTCGCGCCCCTCTTCGCTCAACACCGGGATGCGCGTCGGCCCCAGACATTCGCGGATCGTTTGGTGGGCCAGACGGTCGGCCACCGTGATCGGCGTGCGGTCGCTCTTCAGACCGATGTCGTAGTCGTCCCGGTTCTTGTAGATTCGCATGATCACAGCGCCGGCCCGCACCGCTGCATTGAAAAGCGGGGGCAGCAGATACGCCTTCACATCGTCGTTTATCATCGTCGCAAGGATTGGGGAGTCGTCGTTTTTGCTTATCATGGTAAAGTTAGCGAAATTTCAGGAGAGCAGGAAATTTTTCACGCCGAATTTGCAGCGGATTCCGCGCACTTCCATATCCCGGTCTTTCAGTCCGGCCATTTCGGCCGTCCACATCGTCGCCAGCGCCGCCACGCACCACACCATCGCCGCCGCCAGCAGCAGCGCGACCGCCGCCCAGCGTCCCGCGATCGCGGCTGCCGCGATTCCCCCTGCCAGCACCGCCGCCGCGGGCCAGCGCAGCCGACCCAACAGACCTTTCCCGGGTACACGACGTTTGTAGAGCAGCGGCTCCCACAGCGTCAGACGCTTGCTCCGCGCCACGCATCGCCGGCCTCCGAATCCGCCCGCAGCCGCAACCGCTTCGCGCCTCACCGCCTCGCACGGCTCGCCCACCCATGGACGCACGACTTCCACGTCGCCCGGCTGCCGCTCGCCCAAGCGCTCCGCCAGCCGCTCCGCCGCCCCCGGTAGCAGCCATTCGCCCCGCCGCACCGGCAACAGCCAGTCGTAGGCGGCCACCGACGCCGCGGCGTCGAAATCCTCCGTCCCAGTCGTATCCTCGCGGTCGAGCAGCACCAACCGGCGGAAGCAGCGTTTGCGCGAGCGCCACATGCTCCGCACTTCACGGGCCGGGAACTCCTCCGAGGGGGCGAACTCCACACGGATCATCCGGTAGCGGCTCACCAACGTTTCGAAACAAGCCGGATAGTGCGCCGCATCGACCGCTGCGATCACCTCGTAATCGACCAATTCGGTCGCCAGCAGGTTTTCGATCTGCCCCGCCTGCCGCACGCCGCTGCACAGCACCGAGATGCCCGGGCCGTCGGTCGCGGTCGTTGCGCCGTGGAGACCCCGCCGCAGCCGCCATTCGCCGTGCGCCCGCGCCAGCTTCGCCAGCAGTACGCCCGCCGCCGCGATCGTCCCCAGGGCCACCGCCGTCATCACCGATTCCATCATGCCAGAATTCGTTTATAGGATCGTACGATCGTTTCGTAGTAGAGGCATTCGCCCTCGTCGAAAATCCGGTGCAGGAAGCGCGGCGAATAGTTCTCCCGCGCCATGTAGCGGATCAAGGCCCGCCGCTCGGCCGCATCCATACGCCCCAAGCGGTCGCGCACTTCGCGCCGGATCAACGGCCGGCGCAGCGCACACAACGTGTAGAGCGCCTCGGCGCTCAAGGCCGAAGCCGGTTCGTCGGCCACGATCCGCAGCAGCCGGGGTTCGGCCTCCTCGATGCCGAACTGCCGGACGACGCACAGCCCCACGCGCCGCAGATTGCCGCAGGGCGACATGACCAGCGGTTCGTAAGCCACCGGCAGCATGCCCCGCCGCAGCAGCGCCAGAATCTGCGCCACCTCCGCCCCGGTGAACGGCTCTGCATACTCCGCCATGCGGCGCAGCGCCGATGTCGGATCGACCGCCAACCCCGCCAGCAACGCCTGGAAACGCACGCTCCGGCAGCGGCTCCTGCCATACCGTGCAACGCGCCCGGCCACCGTCTCGTCGGCAGGCAACGCAGCCAGCAGCGACAGATAACGCGCCCGACGATAGCCCCGTGAGCGCCGCACCCGACGCAACAGCCACTCATCCAATCCATAAGCCTCCACGATCCGGCGCAACACCATCCCGTCCAGCCCATAGGTCATCGTCACGATCCCCGCCAGCGTCTCCGCCAGCAGCAGGCGCGCTCCCGCCCGATGCAGCATCGGGAAGCGCGGCACCGCGCCGTCGTCGGCATGGAGCGCGCACATCGCGATCCGCAGATAACGCCGCCGCAAAATGTCGTTGCGCCCCACCTCGCGCCGCCGGCGCAGAGTCTCGCCCAGCCACAGGGCTAGCGATATCCCCGCCGCGACCGCCGCGATCGCCGCACCTATCATATCGAACAGATTCATAGTCGTTTCCCGCTCAAGTTGTCGGCCACCTTGGCCCGCAGCCGCTGCAGACTCAACGGAAAGGTCAGATACTGATCCACCCCGCACTCCAGCAGGCTCAACACCGTGCGTTCGGCCTGCTGCCACGAAATCACATAGATCGTCGGGCGCCGCAACCCCTCGGGCCGCAGGCGTCCGATCGTCTCGCGGCCGCAGAAAAACGGCGCCGTGCGCAACACGATCACCAGATCGAACAGCACCCGGGCGCACAGCCGCTCCATCGCCTCGCCGCAGCACGAGCAGCGCACCTCGGCGTGCAGCCCCGCCAGCGTCAGGCGGATCAGTTCGCGGGCGAATTCGTCGTCAGAAACTATCAATATCCGTTGCATGGCAATCCTCCGGCTCGGTCGCCGGCACGCGCCAGCCGGCCCAAAACCATGCCAGAGGCCGATCGGCAGAAAAAAAGTTCCCGGGAGTGTTGTTTATACGATAAATATGCGTATATTTGCACCTCGAATTATGTGTCACAACATAACCATCGCATTCAATGTACGTTATAGTAGAGATCGCAGGTCAGCAGTTCAAAGCTGAAAAAGGTCGGAAACTTTATGTCCACCGTCTTCAGGGCGAAGAGAATTCGTCCGTAAGTTTCGACAAAGTCCTGCTCGCAGACAACGACGGTCAGGTCAAAGTAGGTGCACCTGTAGTGAAAGGCGCCTCGGTAAAGTGCAAGATTCTGAAGCACCTCAAGGACGACAAAGTCCTGGTCTTCAAGAAAAAGCGTCGCACGGGATACCAGAAGTGCAACGGCCACCGTCAGTATCTGACGCAGATTCTTGTCGAGGAAATCGTTGCGTAACCCTAAAAAACCGAATCAACATGGCACACAAGAAAGGTGTAGGTAGTTCGAAGAACGGCCGCGAGTCGGAAAGCAAGCGACTCGGCATCAAATTATTCGGCGGTCAGTTCGCAAAGGCGGGCAACATCATCGTCCGTCAGCGCGGCACGGTACACAATGCCGGCGAGAATGTCGGCATGGGCAAGGATCACACGCTGTTCGCTTTGGTCGACGGCACGGTCTCGTTCTGCAAAAAGAGCGAGGGCAAATCCTACGTGAGCATCACTCCGCTGAACGAATAATTCGGCGACATTCGACAAAAGAAAAGCGTTCGGAGATTCCGAACGCTTTTTCTATTTTTATTCCGCTATGACGCCCGAGCCGACCAGTTCATCGCCGTCGTACCAGGCTGCGAACTGCCCCGGGGCGATGCCGCGCTGGGGTTCGTCGAAAACCAGGAATCCGCCCGTCTCGCGCATATAGAGCGTCGCCCGCTGCAACAGCTGCCTATAACGGATGCGCACCTCGAACCGGGCCTGTCCGCCCGCGGGAATCGCCCATGCCGGGTCGAGCCAATGAATCTCATCGGGCTTCATCCGTAGCGCCGGGCGCCACAATCCGGGATGGGCATCGCCTTCGCCCACGTAGATCGTATTCGTTTCCACGTCGGTCGCCAGGATGAACAGCGACTCCTTGCGGCCGCCGATGCCCAGTCCCTTGCGCTGGCCGATGGTGTAGAAATGGGCACCGTTGTGGGTGCCGATCTTCTTGCCGTCGCGCACCGTATAACGCCACGGCGCTGCCAAAGCAGCGAGATATTCCGTAGAGCATTCACCGCCGGCCGGTATTCCGCCGTCCGATTCGCCCGTTACAATCGGAGCTTCAATCCCCGATCTTTCCGCAGCGATTCGTCGTTCGTATTTCGGCCATGCGGCGAGTATTTCATGCACGTTGCCCGGCTTCGAGGCCAGTTTCTGTTGCAGGAACACCGGCAGGTCGACCTTGCCCACGAAGCAGATGCCCTGCGAATCCTTGCGCTTGGCCGTTGCAAGTCCCTGTTCTTCAGCGATGCGCCGCACCTCGGGTTTCAGCAGCCCGCCGACCGGAAAAAGCGCATAGCGCAGCTGCTCCTGCGAAAGCTGGCAGAGGAAGTAGCTCTGATCCTTGTTGGGGTCGGTGCCGGCCAGCAGTTTATAATGCACCGCGCCGTCGGCACCCTGCACCTCGGCCTTGCGGCAGTAGTGGCCCGTCGCCACATAGTCGGCACCCAACTTGAGCGCCTCGCGCAGAAAGACGTCGAACTTGATTTCGCGGTTGCACAGCACGTCGGGATTGGGCGTACGGCCGCGCTCGTACTCGGCGAACATATAATCGACCACACGCGTGCGGTACTCCGCAGAAAGATCGACGACGCAAAGCGGAATATCCAGCTTCTTAGCCACCAATTCGGCGAAAACCCGGTCGTCGTGCCACGGACAGTCGCCCTCCAGCGTGCCCGTCGTGTCGTGCCAGTTGACCATGAACAGCCCCACGACCTCGTGCCCCTCCTGCTTCAGGAGCCACGCCGCCACCGACGAATCGACGCCGCCCGAAAGGCCTACCACCACGCGTGCCATGTCATTCCAAATCCAAAAGTCCCTCGGGCAACACCATTTTCAGGCTGCGGCCCTCGAAATCGATATGCGCGATGAACTCCTCGACGGCCGGGACGAGGATTCCGCGCCCCCCGATCTCCACTTCGAACAGCGGATTGGCATCGCTATCATAATAGTCCGTCAGCGTTCCGCTGTAAATCCGGCGCCCCGCATCCGTCATCTCCTCCACCTCTACGGCGAAACCGATGAGGTCTTCCATATAGAATTCGTCGTCGTCCGCCGCTTCGGACTGCTCGATGCGGAACTCCAGCCCCAGCAGCTCGGTCGCACGACGGTCGGTGTCCAGATCGGCGAACGTCGCCACGGCCCCCGTCTGCCCGCGCCGCTCGAAGCGCTCGCACCACAGCGGCACCTCCAGTCCGTCAATGGTCACTAAAAGCGGGGTAACCGTGGGGACGAAGTTGTCGGGGAATGCGGCATACAGCGAGAGCATCACGCCCCCGTCGGTGCCGAAAAGTTTGTTGATCCTGCCTGCAAAAAAATCCATCGACGAATCCGTTATTTCAATATCGAGACGAATACGGTTAAACAAAAACCGGTAAATCTCCCGCAAGGGAAATTTACCGGGACTTCATCTATTCGTGCTTGCCTATTCGGCAGCCGGCGCTTCGGTTTCGGCAGCGGGTGCGGCCTCCTCGGCAGCTTCCTCTGCTGCGGGTGCCTCCTCTGCTTCTGCAGTCTCTGCTGCTTCGGCCTCCTTGGCGGCGGCTTCGGCAGCGGCCTTCTTCTCGGCGATTGCCTTGGCACGCTCTTCGTTCACCTTGGCCTCGGCAGCCAGACGAGCCTTCTCGACCGACTTGGCATCGGTAGCCAGCTTGCTGGCCTTGGCCTCGATCTTGCCGTTCTTGGCTTCCAGCCACTTGTTGAAGCGCGCCTCGGCTTCGGCCTCGCTGAACGCGCCCTTGGCGACACCGCCCAGCAGGTGCTTCTTGTAAAGTACGCCCTTGTACGAAAGAATAGCCCGACACGTGTCGGTAGGTTGTGCGCCTTTGAGTAACCAACCCAATGCTTGCTCGAAGTTCAGGTCGATCGTAGCAGGATTCGTGTTGGGATTGTAAGTACCCAACTTCTCGATGAATTTACCATCACGTGGCGCTCTGCTATCTGCGGCAACGATGTGGTAGAAAGCGTAACCTTTCTTACCGTGACGTGCCAGACGAATTTTAACAGCCATTTGCTATGAAAATTGTTAATTGGTTAATAAAACGCTGCACCCTTTCGGGCTATTGAGCCTGCAAATGTAGACAAATTATTCCGCCCGGCAAAATAAATCGCGGAAAAATCGAGTTTCGCGAAGTGCCCGAATTCGATTTTTTTTCGTACCTTCGCCCTCGCTTCGGCGAAGTCCGCCGCCGGCGTGTCGGTTCCGTAGCTCAGTTGGATAGAGCAACAGCCTTCTAAGCTGTGGGTCTTGGGTTCGAATCCCAACGGAATCACGAGGTCAAAACCGATTTCCCATGAACTTCGCAGAAATACAGCCCGGAATCCGCTACGTGGGCGTGAACGATCGCACGACGACCCGTTTCGAGGCTCTGTGGCCGCTGCCGGCAGGCGTTTCGTACAATGCCTACCTGGTCGTCGGCGAGCGTGTGGCGCTCATCGACACCGTGGAAGAGCGCTTCGGCGGCCGGCTCTTCGACAACATCCGCCGCGAGATCGGCGACCGCCCGATCGACTATCTGGTCATCAACCACATGGAACCCGACCACTCGTCGTCGATCGAGGCCCTGCGCTTGCGCTACCCCGACATCCGGCTGGTAAGCAACGCCAAGGCGCTGCAAATGGTCGAGGGCTTCTATGGCGTCAAAGCCGCGACGATCGAGGTCAAGGAGGGCGACACGCTCGATCTGGGCGGCCTGACCCTCGCGTTCTGCATGGCCCCCATGGTGCATTGGCCCGAAACCATGGTGACCTGGTGTCCCGAGCGGCGGACGCTCTTTTCGGGCGACGCATTCGGTACGTTCGGCGCGCTCAACGGCGGTATCACGGACAGCCAGCTCGACCCGGCGCTCTACTGGGACGAGATGCGGCGCTACTACGCATCGATCGTGGGCAAATACGGCGCACCGGTGCAGAAAGCGCTGGCCAAAGTCCGGAGCCTCGACCTCGGCACGATCTGCCCGACGCACGGCCCCGTATGGCAGGAGCAGATTCCCCGGGTGCTCGATCTCTACGACCGCATGAGCCGCTACGAGGGCGAATCGGGAGCGGTGATCGCCTACGGCTCGATGTACGGCAACACCGAGCTGATGGCCGAACGGCTGGCCCGCCACTTGGCCGAAGCCGGCGTGCGCGACATCGTCGTCCACAACCTCACCTACACCGATCCGTCGTACGTGCTGCGCGACATTTTCCGCTACGACACGCTCATCGTCGGCAGCCCGACCTACAACGGCGCGCTCTTTCCGCCCGTAGCCCGGCTGCTCGACATGGTGGCGGCACGCGGCATCCCGCAGCGCAACTTCGCGTTCTTCGGATCGTTCTGCTGGGCAGGCTGCGCCGTGCGCAGCATGGCCGAATTCGCCGAACGCATGAAATGGCAACCCCTCGCCGACGGCGTGGAGATGAAGCAGGGCTTCTCGGACGATGCCGACGGAGCCTGCCGCGAACTGGCCCGCCGCATCGCCGACCGCATCGCTCACGCCTAAATACGCAAAACGATGAAAATCACGATCGTAGGCACCGGTTATGTGGGATTGGTTTCGGGGACTTGCTTCGCCGAAATGGGGCTGGAAGTCACATGCGTGGACACCGACCGCAAGAAGATCGAGCGGCTCGAACACGGCGATGTCCCGATCTATGAACCGGGACTCACGGAACTCGTCCGCAAGAATACGGCGGCGGGACGTTTGCGCTTCGCAACCGATCTGACAGCTTGTCTGGACGACTCGGAAATCGTCTTCTCGGCCGTAGGTACTCCGCCCGACGACGACGGTTCGGCCGACCTGCGCTATGTGCTGGAGGTGGCCCGGACGTTCGGTCGGCACATCCGCAAATATACGCTTCTGGTGACCAAGAGTACGGTGCCGGTGGGTACGGCGCAGAAAATTCGCGCCGTGATCGAAGAGGAACTCGCCCTGCGCGGCGTCGAGGTGCCGTTCGACGTGGCATCCAACCCCGAATTTCTGAAGGAAGGCGCCGCCATCAAGGATTTCATGTCGCCCGACCGCGTGGTCGTGGGCGTCGACAGCGATCGAGCCAAGGCGCTGATGACCAAGCTCTACAGACCGTTTCTGATCAACAATTTCCGGGTGATCTTCATGAACATTCCCTCGGCCGAGATGACCAAATACGCCGCCAACGCCATGCTGGCCACCCGCATATCGTTCATGAACGACATCGCCAACCTCTGCGACCGCATCGGCGCCGACGTGGAATTAGTGCGTCAGGGCATAGGCTCCGACGCCCGGATCGGCACCAAGTTCCTCTATCCGGGTTGCGGCTATGGCGGTTCATGCTTCCCCAAAGACGTGAAAGCCTTGGCCCGCACGGCCCAGGAGCACGGCTACACGATGGAGGTGGTCGAAGCCGTAGATCGGGTGAACGAACGGCAAAAGGGAGTGATCGTCGAGAAGCTGCGCCGGGCGCTGGGCGACCTGCGCGGCAAGCGGATCGCGCTCTGGGGCCTGGCTTTCAAGCCCGAGACCGACGACATGCGCGAAGCGACTTCGCTCAAGACCATCGAAGCGCTGCGGGAAGCCGGCGCCGAAATCCGCGTCTTCGACCCCGTAGCTATGGACGAATGCCGCCGGCGCTATGGCGACGACGTGATCTATACGCAAAACATGTACGAAGCGGCCCAGCAAGCCGACGCGGTAGTCCTGCTCACCGAATGGAAACAGTTCCGCATGCCCGACTGGTCGCGGCTCCATACGACGATGCGCGGCCACACGATCGTCGACGGCCGCAACATCTACGACCGGGCAGAGGCCGTAGCGGCCGGTTTCAACTATTGGGCCATAGGCAGATAACCCCTTGAAGTTTCGGCTCGCAGTTCCCGCTTTCGGGCGGCTTCGGAGTTTCCAAGTTTCAGAAACTTCGTCGTTCGAAATCGCAAACCCCGGCATGCTTCGGCATGCCGGGGTTTTATCCGCCCATCCGGGCCGGTTACACGCGCACCTTGACGATGGCTTTGCGCACCTTGCCCTCGCCGACCAGCGGCGCATGGCCGTCTTCGGGAAAGAGCACGGTGAACTGCCCGGGCCGGAGGGTATAGTAGGTCTGCGGCTCGTCGTCGAACAGACAAATGTCCTTCTCCTTGTTGAACGGCCCCTGGGGCATACGCAGCGCCTTGCGCTCGCTCCAGCCGAACGACTCGCAGCTGCCGCTCAACACCACCTGGATGTCGATATACTCGTCGTGTACCTCCAGCTTGGCGTCGCCTTTCTTCTTGAGGTCGCGCTCCATGATGTTGACATAGATGTCGCGGCCTTCCAGCTCGTGAATGCCCGGCTCCATATGCTCCCAGTCGGCGGAAGCAATCAGCTCGAACGCTTTCTTCAAACGCGGATGCACGTTCGCATAGAGCGTGCAGTTTTGCAAAGAATCGAAAATCATAATATGGTTGGGTTTAGTTCGGTAATTCGACGGGACGCACGCGCACCAGCACAGGGAAGTGATCCGACCCTCCGATCTCGGGCACCTCGTAGGAGAGCAGCTCCAGATCGGACGATGCAAAGACGAAATCGATGCGCAACATATCGAAAAAGCCGCGGTAGGTGTGCGAATAACCCTCGCCGCAGCGGGAAAAAGCGTCGTTCAACCCGCGCGACATCGTGCGGTAGACATACGACATCGGCGTGTCGTTGAAATCGCCGCACACGACGCGGCGCGACATGCGGGGCGCGATCTCCGCAGCGATCGAATCGACCTGCGCGGCGCGGCGCAGACCGTTGGCCCGCAAGCGCCGGGCCATGCTGCGGAATTTCCGCTCGCGGTCGGCGTCGGCGATGAAATCGCGGTTGGTGATATACTCGTTGTCGGCCGCCTTGATGTCGGTCGACTGCAGGTGGTTGTTGTAGATACGCACCGTATCCTCGCCCGCCAGCACATCGGCCCACACCGACGACTCGGGCGAGAGCACCACGCCCGACCGGACGATCCGCAACTTGCTGAATATGGCCTGCGAAACGGCGGCCTCCTCGTCGAGACCGAACCGCGCGTTCTCGTACTTGCCGGCGAACGTCTCGTAGTAGCCGCTCTGCTCGGCGGCCGGCCGCGCGAACTCCTGCAGGCAGACGATATCGGCATCGAGGCTGTCGATCAATCGCAGCACGGCGTCGGCGCAATCGGCACCCTCCGCATCCTGAAGGGCGCGGACGTTGTAGCACAGCACCTTGACAGCCGACTTGCTGTAGGTCGGAGTCTTGTAGGTGCGGCCGAACCGGGGTTTCCAGAAAAGCGGCATCCAGAACAGCCCCACGACCACGAACGCCCACATAGCGCCGGCCCGACCCCAGCGCCACCGCACGACCCAGTAAAGCGCCAGCACCACCGCCGCGACATAGATCGCCGGAGCTGCCAGCCCCAGCAACGGCAAAAACCACATGCGTGCGGGATCGACATAGGGGACGATGAACACCACGATCATCGCCACGGCCACGCACAGCGTGGCAGCCGAAAGCAACGCATCGCACACGCGCACGAACCAACCGCGCCGCCGTCCGGGCCGCCCGGGCATGTCGTTATAGCGTTCCTCGCTCATCTCAAAAACGGATTATGCCGCGTCGCCGCCACCGATACAACAACAACAGCCCCCACAGCATGCCGCCCACATGGGCGAAATGGGCTACATTGCCTACGCCCCGCCACCCGAGCAGCAGCTCGATGACGCCATAGACGATCACGAACCACTTGGCTTTCATCGGAATGGGCGGAAACAGCAACATGATGACGGCATTGGGATGCAGCACGCCGAAAGCGAGCAGCACTCCCATGATCGCGCCCGAAGCGCCGACCAGCGTCATCGGCTCGTGCATGCCCCAGGCTATGGCCGCCTGGATCAGCGCCGCGCCGACGCCGCAGACCATGTAGAAGACCAGAAACCGCTTCGACCCCAGTTCGTATTCGAGCGTACGGCCGAACATCCACAGACCGAACATGTTGAAAAACAGATGTTCGAAGTTGGCATGCAGGAACATGTAGGTGACGAACTGGTAGCTGTGGTAAAACGGCAGTCCGACCCACAGGGCGCAATACTGCTCGATAGCCCGCCCCCATGCGGGCAGCAGCGTCATGGCCAGGAAAATCAAGGCGTTGACGATGATGAGATTCTTGACTACGGGCGGTGTCTGGAAGTAACGGTTCATGCTCGCATCGAATTTTTCGCAAATGTACGCTTTTCCGGCGGATTATCCCAACTTGGCACGAATATCTTCCGGCAGAATCTCGGCAAGAACGGTTTTGCCCGAAGGCGAAAAGCTGACGTTGCCCGTTTCGGCCAGGCGCGCAAGCAGCGCAGCGGCCTCCTCGTGCGAAAGCAGGGGCACGCTGCCCCGGGCCACGCCGAGGGCCATGGCGGCAGCGATCTTCTCGCGCCGCACGTCGCCGAGCGACACGGGCGTGGAAAAGGCCTGCAGCAGATCGTAGAGCATGCGATCGATCCCCTCGGCCGGAAGATCGGCGGGCGCACCCTTGACCTCGACCGTCCCGTCGCCCACGAAATCGATATCGAAACCCAGCGCGGCGAACTCCACGGCGTTCTCCTCCAGCAGGGCATATTCGTCGCCCGAGAGCATCAGCCGCTCGGGAAACAGCAGCTGCTGGCAAACGGCCGACCCGTTCGAAAGCATGCGCAGGTAATCCTCGTAGAGGATGCGTTCACGGGCACGCCGCACGTCGACCACCACCAACCGACCGCCCAAAGCGGCGGCGACATATCCGCCGGCCAACGGCACGGGATCGGTGAACTCGGGCGACTCCTCGATGGGCAGCGCCTGCTGCGTGGCGTCGCCCTCGGAGGGGATGAAGTCGAAACCGCTTTCGAGCGGCCCGCCGGAAACGAACTCCTCGAACTGCTCGCCGTCCGAAACGCCGAACCGGGTCGACGCATGGGTTCGGTCGGCTCCCAAGCCCGCCGGCATCTCGCCGAACGCAGGCATGTCGCCGCGATAGGGCACGTCGAAACCCGAAAAATCGGCTCCGGGATCGGCTGCCGAGAGGTCGACATACTCGTCGCGGAACGGATTGTAGGCGTCGTTCGACATGGCGCGCGGCTCGGCATAGACGGCTCCTCGCTCCAGCACGGGAATCTCCACCTCGCCCTCGCGATCGAAATCCATCGGAGGCACCGCCCCCGTCTTGGCCAGCGTCTCGCGTACGGCGGCGTTGACGATCTGCCACACGGCCTCCTCGTCGGCGAAACGCACCTCGGTTTTCTGGGGATGGACGTTGACATCGATCCGCCCCGGGTCGACCGTAAGGTAGAGGAAATACGAGGGCGTACAGTTCTCGGGGATGAGCTTCTCGTAAGCCTTCAGAATGGCGCCCGTGAGGTACTGGCTCTTGAAATAGCGCCCGTTGACGAACAAAAACTGCTCGGTATTGCGGCGCTTGGCTGCGGCCGGACGACCGATGAAACCCTCTACGCGGGCGATCGAGGTGTCGGCCCCGACCTCCAGCAGATTCTGCTTGACTTGCCGCCCCACCACATCGACGATACGCCCCGCAAGCGTCGTGGCGGGGAGGGTGTAGACCGACGCATCGTCGGCATAAAGCTCGAAAGCGATCTGCGGATAACACAGCGCCACGCGCTGGAATTCGGCGCGGATCTGCGACGCCGAAGCGGAACTTTTGTCGAGGAAACGCCGCCGCGCGGGCACGTTATAGAACAGATTGCGCACGAAGAACTGCGACCCCACGGGACACATGACCGGAGTCTGCGCCACGAACTGGCCGCCGTTGATCTCGGTGCGGGTACCCACCTCGTCGCCCTCCTGACGCGTACGCAATTCGACCTGCGACACGGCGGCGATCGACGCGAGCGCCTCGCCGCGGAAACCGAACGTCGAGAGGGCGTAGATGTCGTCGACGGCCGAAATCTTGCTCGTGGCATGGCGGTCGAACGCCATGCGGGCATCGATGGGCGACATGCCGCAGCCGTCGTCGACGATCTGGATCAGATCCTTGCCGCCGTCGCGGAAATTGACCTGCACGCGTCCGGCTCCGGCATCGATGGAGTTCTCCATCATCTCCTTCACGACCGACGCGGGCCGGTTGACCACCTCGCCCGCCGCGATCTGGTTGGCGACGACTTCGGGCAACAATCTGATGCGGTCGGACATACGCTACTCGGTATAATCGTTGGGAACCACCACGATACGCTGCTCCTGCCACTCCACGTCGCCGATATGCGACTGGTCGAAAGCATCGGCCGGCCCTTCGGGCTGCGGAGCGCTCCCCACAGCAACCGGCACCGCCCGCGTCCGCAAAAACGCCTCGGCCAGACGCGGATAGAGCATGTAGACGAAAAGCAACACCAACAGAGCGCCGATGGCCATCTTCCAAATGCGCACCCGGCCCCGCTCCTCCTCGCGGTTGCGGCGTGCGGCCCGCGCCTCGCGCTGGGTGCGGATATACTGCCCGGGGCGGTATTCGCGCCCGGCATCCTCCGACCGCTCGCCGCGCAACTCGGCGCGACGCTGCTCGCGCGCCTCCTTTTCGGGATCGTAGTAGCGCGGGATGTAGTTGAACCGGTTCGCGTGTTTCTTAAACGGTGTGAAACCCAGCATAGGCATCTTATCTGAAAAAACTCTTCATTCGCTCGAAGATGTTCTGGTTCTTCACCGACTCGGCTTTCTGGAACGCGGGCTGCTGGGCCAGCTGCTCCACCAAACGCTTCTCCTCGGCGTTGAGCTTGGCCGGGACGGTGATGTCCACCACGACCAGTTCGTCGCCGCGGCCGTAACCGTTCACGTCGGGCAGACCCTTGCCGCCCAGGCGCAGCACCTTGCCGGCATGCGTTCCCGGCGCGATCTTGATCTTGGCGCGGCCGTCGACCGTCGGCACCTCCACCGTACCGCCCAGCAAGGCGGTCGTGACGGTGATGTTGAGGTTGTGGATCAGGTCGCTGCCGTCGCGGATCAATTCGGGATCGGGGATCTCTTCGATGAGCACCTGCAAGTCGCCGTTCACGCCGCCGTGGCGCGCTGCATTGCCCTTGCCCGTCACTGTCAGGGCCATACCCTCGCCCACGCCGGCCGGAATGGCGATCTCCACCACCTCCTGGCCGCGCACGGTACCCTCGCCCTTGCATCGGTCGCAGGGCGCGGTGACCACCTTGCCCGTACCGCCGCACGTGGGGCACACGCCCTGGGTCTGGACGCGCCCGAAGAACGTGTTCTCCACGCGCATCGCGTAACCCGAACCGTTGCAGGTCGAGCAGGTCGAATACGACGCCGCATCCTTGGCTCCCGTACCGCCGCACTTGTCGCAGGCCACGGTCTTGTTGATCTTGAGCTTCTTGGTCACGCCCGTGGCGATCTCGGCCAGGGTGAGTTTCACCTTCACGCGGATGTCCGAACCGCGGTTGACCCGCCGCCCGCCGCCCGCCGAGGAGCGGAAACCGCCGCCGAAATGACCGCCGAAGATGTCGCCGAACTGCGAGAAGATATCCTCCATGGAGAACCCGCCGCCGAATCCGCCGAACCCTCCGGCACCGCCGCCGGCCGCACCGCCCATGCCCGCATGGCCGAACTGGTCGTAGCGGGCGCGCTTGTCGGGGTTCGACAGCACGTCGTAGGCCTCGGCGGCCTCCTTGAATTTCTCCTCGGCTTCCTTGTCGCCCGGATTCTTGTCGGGGTGATACTGGATGGCCGCCTTGCGATAGGCTTTCTTTATTTCGTCGGCGTTAGCGTTCTTCTGGACGCCCAGCACTTCGTAGTAGTCCCTTTTCTCTGCCATGATCCTATTCTCCTACAACCACTTTGGCGAACCGCAGCACCTTGTCGCCCAACATGTAACCGGTCTGCACGACGTCGATCACGCGGCCCTTTTTCTCCTCGCCGGCGGCGAACTTGGCCACGGCTTCCGACAGATCGGGGTCGAACTCCTTGTCGCGCACCTCCATTTCGGTCACGCCCCGCTGGCGCAGCGCCTCGGCGAACTTCTGGGCGATGAGCGTCACCCCGGCCCGCAAGGCTTCGAGATCGTCGCTTTTCTGCATGGCGTCGACGGCACGCTGCACGTCGTCGCGCACGGGAAGCATGGCCAGCAGCACATCGCGGCCGCCCGTCTCCACCAGCTCCATCTTCTCGCGCAGCGTACGCTTGCGGTAGTTGTCGAATTCGGCCTGCAGGCGCATAAACTTGTCTTTCCACTCGGCCGCCTCGCTCTGCGGATCGGGCTGCGGTGCAGCCTCGTCTGCCAAGGTGTCAGTCGCGCCCTCGGATTCGTCTGCCACATTGGCACACGGATCGCCCTCGCAGGCGGGCGAAGCCTCGCTCGAAGCGGCTGCTTCATCGACGTCAACTTCCTGGTTATTAGCTTTTTCCTGTTTCATATGGTCTTGTTTTCCGATATTCCGTTCTATAAATCGCACAAATTGCATACCAGCCGCCGGGTGTCAGCCGACGATGAAAATCGCCGGATGTTTCTGCATATCAGGCAACGGGCCGCGGCGCCACTCCTCGACCGTGCGCGTCGAGATGAACTCGTCCGGCGCCGTGATCTCCATGGCCACGGTGAGCCTCGTCGCAGGCGCCAGCACCTGCAGGAGCTGCTCCAGCAACTTGGCGTTGCGATAAGGCGCCTCGATGAAGAGCTGCGACTGCCCCTCGGCGTGCGCACGGCGCTCCAACCGCCGGATCGCCTGCGCCCGTTCGGGCGGCTTGACGGGCAGATAGCCGTTGAATGCGAACGACTGCCCGTTCAGCCCCGAAGCTATCAGCGCCAGCAAAATCGACGACGGCCCCACGAGCGGCACGACCCGAATGCCCCGCCGATGACACGTCTCCACCACTAACGCCCCCGGATCGGCCACGCCCGGCACGCCCGCTTCGGAGATCACGCCGGCCGAACGCCCCGCAAGAAGCGGCGCCACCAACTCCTCGACCTCGCGGCCTGCCGCCGTATGCTCGTTCAACTCGCGGAATTCCAGCTCCTCGATCGGCCGCGCGATGCCTGCTTTCGACAGAAAACGCCGCGCCGTACGCGTGTTCTCCACGATGAAGTAATCCAACGCGTCCATCACGGCCTGGTTGGCCGCCGGCAGCACATCCCACGGCGCGGTCTCGTCCGAAATCGGGCATGGGAGCAAATACAAAGTACCTTTCACTATTCTTTCAGATATATCCGCTTCACCCGCGCCGACACCGAAGTCATGATCTCATAGGGAATCGTGTCGAGCACCCGGGCCATGGTTTCGAGGTCGTTGCCGGGCGTCGGCGAGAAGATCACGGCCGCGTCGCCCTCCTGCACGTCGGGAATGTCGGTGATGTCGATCATGCAGCTGTCCATGCAGATGCGCCCCACGATCGGTGCCGGATGCCCGGCCACCAGCACCGACCAGCGCCCGCATCCCAGGTGACGATCCAGCCCGTCGGCATAACCCACGGGGATCGTCGCCGTCACGGTCGGACGCGTCAGCTTCCCGGCACGCCCATACCCCACGGCATCGCCGGCCGGCAGCTGCTTGATCTGCACGATGTGCGTCTTGAGCGTCGAGACGGGTCGCAGCGCCGGATTGTGCTCCCAGCCCACCCCATAGAGACCCAGCCCCAGCCGGCACATGTCGAACTGCGCTTCGGGGAAGCGGTCGATCGCCGCCGAGTTGGCCGTATGGCGGACGACGGGATAGCCGAGCCGGTCGGTCAGCGCCCGGCTCATGCGGTCGAAGCGCGCGATTTGCTCGCGCGTGTAGGCATCCTCCTCGGGCATGTCGGCGCAATTGAGGTGCGAGAAGATCGTCGCCACCTTCACCTGCGGCAGCGTCGCCAGCACCTCGCCCAACTCGGCGATCTCCGGCTCCATGAAACCCAGGCGGTGCATGCCCGTGTCCAACTTCACATGGATCGGATAGCGCTGCTCGCCCGCACGAGCGGCGGCCGCGGCAAAAGCCTTGAGCGAACGCAGACTGTATATTTCGGGTTCGAGCCGGTTGGCGATCATCGGGTCGAAGCTGTCGGCATCGGCGTTGAGCACCACGATGGGCATGGCGATCCCCCGCTCGCGCAGCAGCACGCCTTCGTCGGCGAACGCCACGGCCAGATAATCGACCCCCTGATGCTGGAGCATCTGCGCCACCTCGAAGTCGCCGGCGCCGTACGATCCGGCCTTGACCATGGCGACCATGCGGGTGCCGAAACCGAGTTTCGAGCGGAAATGGTTGAGGTTATCGGTCATGGCGTCGAGATCGACCTCCAGAACAGTGGTGTGGCTCTGACGCGCCAGAGCGTGGGCCAGCTTCTCGAACCGCCACTCCCGGGCGCCCTTCAGCAACACGGCGCGCCCGGCGATCGCCTCGCGGCTCAACCGTCCGATGCACTGGTCGGTGGAGGCGAAGAAACTCTTTTCGCACGCGAACAGCGCCGCATAGCGCTTCAGCTTGGGGCCGATGCCGATCAGCGAATCGATGCCCGCCCGGCTCACCATCTCCGCCACACGGCCATACAGCTCGTCGTCCGAAAGTCCGCTTTGCGCAATATCCGACAACACCAGCGTCCGCCGCCGTCCGAGCGCCACCGAGTGGAGATAGTCCAGCGCCAGCGCCAGCGAATTGAGATCGAGGTTGTAGGCGTCGTCGATGAGGATCGAATCGTTGATGCCCTCCTTGACCTCCAGACGCATGGCCACGCGCGGCGCCGTCGAAAAGGCGGGTGCGCCGTACCCCATGGCCGCGCAGAACGCCTCGACGATCTGGGCGTTGCGGCGCGAAGCGGCATTGCCGATCACGGAGGGCGACACCTCGGGGAACGCCGCCGCATCGACGGGCTTGCGATCGGAATAGCGCGCGGCGATCATGCGCCCCAGCGGTTCATAATAGCTATGGTAAACGATCTTCGACGCGCTGCGAGCCAGGATCATCTTTTCGTCGCACTTCTGCTCCAGATTGAGGAAATGCTCCTGGTGGGCGTCGCCGATCGAGGTGAAGATCGCCACGTCGGGCCGGATGATGCGCTCCAGACGCTCCATTTCGCCCGGCTCGGAGATGCCGGCCTCGAAAATGGCCAGCTGCTCGTCGCCCTCCAGCATCAACACCGAGAGCGGCACGCCCAACTGCGAATTGTAGCTCTTGGGCGAGCGGTAGAACTTCATGCCCGCGGGCAGCTCTTCGGCGATCCACTCCTTGATCACGGTCTTGCCGTTCGAGCCGGTGATGCCGACCACCGTGCCGCGGAACTGCGCCCGGTGATACGCCGCCAGCGTCTGCAAAGCCCCGATGGCGTTTTCGACGACCGCATAGCCGCACCCGGGCTGCACCTCGACTTCGCGCTCCACCAGGAAAGCCCGCACGCCGCGCTCGAACATCCGCCCCACGAACTCGTGCGAATCATGATTGGCGCCGCGCAGCGCCACGAACATGGGGCTGCACCCCATTTCGCACGACAGCGACCGGCTGTCGGTGACCACCGAACACACCTCGACATCGCATCCCCGGAACTTTCCGCCGCAAAGGGCGGCGATTTGCGAAAGTTTGTATTCCATATGTCTATAACGTTACGATCGTAATGCCCGCGCCCCCGCGGTCGGCATGTTCGTCGACCGCCGACACCACCTCGGGCACGGTGCGCAGGTAGCGGCGGATCTCCTCCTTGAGCGCCCCGGTGCCCTTGCCGTGGAGGATCGTCACCGACCCCACGCCCAGCATCAGGGCGTCGTCGACGAACTGCTGCACCGCATCCAGCGCCTCCGCGGCACGCATGCCCCGCACGTCGATATGGTCGCGGAACGCCAGCTTGCGGGCCGAAATATCGGCCGACACCACCGTGCGGGCCGTCGTGGGGCGCGTGGCCTGGCGGAACTCGCTGTTGGACACCGCGGTCAGCAGCTCCTTGTCCACCGTGGTCAATATCTGCCCGAACGACACCTGCACCTTGCGCCCCTTGACCGAGCGCACCTCGCCCACCATCTCCTGCCCGGCCATGCGGACTTTGACTCCCGGTTCGATCTCGTGCTTCTTCGGCGGTTCGGGCGCCGGCATGCCCGCGATCTGCTCGCCCCGCTGCGCCTTGCGCTCGGCCCGGCGCTGACGCCGCCGCTCGATGCGCTCGATTTCGCGGGCGATTTCGGCGTCGCGTTCGGCGGCATCGGCCTGCTCGGCGGCGGCCCGGAACTCGTCCAGCTCCCTGCGGGCCAGACGCGTCGTCTCTTTCTCGGCCTGCGCCTCGCGGATGGTGCGTATCGTACTCTCGATCTGCCGGTTGGCATCGGCGATAAGCTGCTGCGCCTCCTGCCTGGCCTTTTTCAGTATTTCCTGACGCTCCGAGCGGATTTTCGCGAGCTGCTCGGCATAGCTCTGTTCCAGCTCCTCGACCTTGCGGTCGGTCAGGCGGATGCGGTCGCGCTTTTGCTCCCAGTAGTGCTTGTCGCGGGCGATTTCGCGCAGCTGCTTCTCTATATTGATGTGATCCGACCCCGCTTTCTCCGAAGCGGCACGGATAATCTCCTCGGGCAGGCCGATTTTGCGGGCGATCTCCACGGCGAACGAACTGCCGGGCTTGCCCGTTTCGAGCCGGA
>CAYSJF010000023.1:0-21622 GCA_964431265.1 uncultured Alistipes sp.
GGTCAGGGAGAAGGAGATGACGCCCGAGGAGGCCCGGCGCAACGATGACCGCGAGTCGATGTTCGCGCTCAACGGCTGGGCTGCCGACTACTTCGCCCATTACCTCCACCACGAAAGCGAGGGCATGAGCGTCGGCATGAGCTACTTCCGCCAGCAGCGCGGCATGACCGACGCCACGATCGAGAAATTCGGTCTCGGTTTTTGTCCCGCCAAAGGCGACAAAATGTCCAAGGACGCCTTGGCGGCCGGTTACAAGGAGGAGTTCCTCCTCTCCACGGGCCTCTCGATCAAGAGCGAGCGCGACGGTTCGCTTTTCGACCGGTTCCACGACCGCGTGATGTTCCCCGTGCACAACATTTCGGGCCGCATCGTGGCGTTCGGCGGGCGTACGCTCCGCACCGACAAGAAAGTCGCCAAATACCAGAATTCGCCCGAGAGCGAAATCTACAGCAAGAAACGGGAACTTTACGGCCTCTATTTCGCCAAGAAGGCGATCCAGCAGCAGGATTTCGCCATCATGGTCGAGGGCTACACCGACGTGATTTCGATGCACCAGGCCGGTGTCGAGAACGTCGTGGCTTCGTCGGGTACTTCGCTGACCACCGAGCAGATACGCCTGCTCAACCGTTTTACGAAGAACATCACCGTCATCTACGACGGCGACTCGGCCGGCATCCACGCATCGCTGCGCGGTATCGACATGATCCTCAAGGAGGGCATGAACGTGCGCGTCGTGCTGCTGCCCGAACCCGAAGACCCCGACTCGTTCGCCCGCAGCCATACGGCCGCCGAGTTGCAGGAGTATATCCGCGCCAACGAGCAGGATTTCCTGGCGTTCAAGGCCAAGTTGCTGTTGCAGGACGCCCAGGGCGACCCGATCAAGAAAGCGGCCCTCATCGGCGACATGGTGCAGTCGATCGCGCAGATTCCCGATCCGATCCAGCGGTCGGTCTACATCAAGGAGTGCGCCCGCATCATGGAGATCGACGAGCAGATACTCATCTCGGAGGTGGCGCGCAAACGTCTCTCGACCACAGGCGATCGCGAAACCGATGAGTTCGTGCGGCGTCAGACGACCCTGCGGCGCGAAACTCCGGCCCCGCAACCCGAGGTGGAGTATGTGAAGCAGGTCGAAGCGGGCAGCAGCACCGATGCGCTGGAGCGCGAGCTGTGCAAGTATCTGCTCAAATACGGCCATTGCACGTTCGACTTCAAGGAGGGGCGCAACATGGTGGCTTGCAACGTGGCGGAAGTGATCTTCGACGAGCTGGCCGACGGCGATCTGACGTTCCGCAATCCGCGCTACGACAAGATCCGCACCGCCTATCTGGCCCAGTGGCAGCAGTCGGGCGTCGGCGTCGAAGTGCCGGCGCACCTTTTCATCAACCATCTCGACCCGGATGTCTGCAACGTCTCGGTGGATATTCTCACTTCGGACGACAATTATGTCGCCAGCGAGTTGTGGAAGCGCAAGGAGGTGCATGTCGAGAGCGAGGCCGAAATGCTGGCCGTCGGCGTCCCCAAAGCCGTGGCGCTCTACAAGTCGAAAGTCATCGAAGGCCTCATCAAGGAGTGCCAGGCCCGCCTGGACGACGAGTCGCTCACCGAAGAGGCGCAGGGCGAGGTGATGCAGCGGCTTTCGGTGCTCAATCAGGCCAAGGCGACCATGGCCAAGAAGTTGCAGCGTGTGATTTTGTAAAAAAGAGGGGCGGGATTCGGGTCGTGTACGCATCGCTGCGCACACCGTGTGCAAACAGAAAATAAACAGAAAGATGTGTAAAACATATCAAAGATAAAAGAATTGGTTACCTTGAACCGATTCCCACCCCTGCGACTGAATATTGCAAAAGATATGCCGTTTTCGAGTATGTCCGAACAGAAAAAGATAAATATAAGGAACAAGCGCGCCACGTTCGATTACGAGATCATCGAGGAGTGGACGGCCGGCGTCGTGCTGGTCGGCACGGAGATCAAGTCGATCCGCGCCGGCAAGGCTTCGATGACCGATTCGTTTTGCTATTTCGACAAGGGCGAGGTGTGGATCCGCGGGGTCAACATCGCCGAATATGCGTGGGGCACATGCAACAACCATGCGCCGCGCCGCGACCGCAAACTGCTGCTGACGGCCCGCGAAATCGGCAAGATGCAGCGTGCCGCGCAGGACAAGGGACTGACGATCGTGGGGTTGCGGCTGTTCCTGAACGACCGCGGCCTGGCCAAGGTGGTCGTCGGACTGGCCCGGGGCCGCAAGTCGTACGACAAGCGCGAATACCTCAAGGAGAACGACGCCCGTCGCGAGATGGACAAGGCGATGAAAAATTTCAGAAAGTAGCTATGTCATTGATTCTTTGCATGGAGACCGGCACCGACATCTGTTCGGTGGGGATTGCGCGCGACGGGGCGCTGTTGTCGTTGCGCGAGAGCGACCAGGGGCGCGATCATGCCCGCAAGGCGGCGCTTTTCGTCGACGAACTGCTGCGCGAAACGGGCATCGCTCCCGACGAACTCGACGCCGTGGCCGTCGGCAAGGGGCCGGGTTCCTATACGGGGCTGCGGATCGGCGTGTCGCTGGCCAAGGGGTTGTGCTACGGGCTGGCCAAGCCGTTGGTGGCCGTGGGGTCGCTCGACGCGTTGGTCGAGGTGGCTCGCGAGGATCACGAAGCGGGCATCCTGACGGTCGACGACTGGGCGCACGCGCTGCTCTGCCCGATGGTCGACGCCCGCCGTATGGAGGTTTATGCGCAGGTCTTCGACAGCGCCGGCGTGCCGCAGAACGAAGTGACGGCCGAGGTGGTCGACGAGGGGAGTTTCGCGGCGTTCCGGCGTTCGGGCCGGCCGTTCGTGATCTTCGGCAACGGGGCGCACAAATGTTCCGACATCCTGCCCGATGCCCTTTTCGTCGAAGTGGCTCCTTCGGCCCGCGGACTGGCGCGACTGGCGCAACAGGCGCTCGATGCCGGGCGTACGGAGGATGTCGCCTACTTCGAGCCGTTTTACCTCAAGGACTTCGTCGTTACGACTTCTAAAAAGAAAATTTTTTAGGGCCGATGACTCGCGATGAGTTGATCGCGTTGCTTGTCGGCGATTTCGGTGCGCAGTTCGCCGACCGTGCGGCTTCCGTCGTGCTCCGGGCGGATGCCGTGGAACAACTCTATGCGCTTGCTGCAGAACCTTGCGGGGAGCTGCCGGCAGCCGTGCGGCACAAGCTGTCGTTCCGCGGCGCCTATGTGCTCGAACGCATCTATTTCGGTGCGCGCGACCGGTTCGAACCCTTCGTCGACCGGTTTTGCCGTGTCGATTTCCACGCCTGCACCGATCCCGGCGCCCGGCGCCATTTCGGCAAGATCATGGCCGACCTCCTCGCCCGATTATCGCCCGCGCCCGAGGTGTGGGACTCCATAGCCGCCACGGCGGCCGAATGGGCCGTCGATCCGGCGGCGAAAGTGGCGGTCAGAATCTGGGCGCTCGACATCCTGAAAACGTGCCGCGCCCATGTCCCGTGGGTCGCCGAGTCGTGGAACGATCTCCTCGAAACGCAGCTCAACGCTTCGTCGCCCGGCATCCTTGCCAGGCTGCGCAACGGTTGGAAAACGAAATAAGGCATTGCGGCCCTCTGCTCGACAAGCAGAGGGTCGCTCGGTTTCATAACCGTATTCCGCGGCGAAGATTCATAGGGGTATTTTTGCGGATGAACATACCCGATGTCCGATAGTCGATCGCGCTGGCTGCGCTTTTATGCCTTGTCGGGTTCTGTGCGGTCTTCCTGCTCTTCACCCGCCAGTTCGAGGGTGCGGGCCGAGTGCCCGCGTTTGGGCTGCAGACGGGCTGTCTTACGGAGGCGTTCGCCTACGCGGATGATGTTGTCGTTGCCCGTGCAGAGCCGTTTGTGGGCGTCGGCGTAGGCGTCGCGCGCCTTGTCCAAAGCGGTGCCCACCCCTTCGAGCGAAGAGGTGAACGCCACCAACTGGTCATAGAGTTTCAACCCGCATTCGGCTATTTCCTTGGTATTCTTGTCCTGGTCGTTGACTTTCCACAGATCGGCCACCAGCTTCAGCAGCGCGAAGAGGTTGGTCGGCGATGAGACGATCACTTTCTTGTCGTAGGCATCGGCCCAGATCGAGGAATCGTGCTGCAGGGCCGCCAGGAACGCGGGTTCGTTGGGCACGAACATGATGACGAAATCGGGCGAATTGAGCAGCCGCTGGTACTCTTTGCGGCCCAGCTCGGCGACATGCTGGCGCACCGATGCCACATGCGCTGCCAGATAGCGGTGCCGCTCCTCCTCGTTTTCGGCCGACGTGTAGCCTACGAACGCCGTGAGCGAAACTTTCGAGTCGATGACGATATGCTTCTTTTCGGGCAGATGCAGCACCACGTCGGGCCGCAGGTTGCGCCCCTCGGCATCTTTGATGTTGTGCTGCGTTTCGTAGTGGATGCCTTTGAGCAGCGACGAATTGTCGAGGATCGTTTCGAGCAGCATCTCGCCCCAGTCGCCCTGCACCTTGGAGTTGCCTTTCAGGGCATTGGTCAGGTTCTGCGCTTCGGTCGAAATCGTGCGGTTGAGTTCCATGAGGCGCTGCAACTCGTTTTTCAGCTCGCCGCGTTGCGTGGTCTGCACGGTGTTGATCTCTTCCACGCGCTTGCGGAAATCGGTGATGTTGTCCTTGAACGGCTTGAGCAGCAGGTCGATCGATTCCTGACTCGTCTGCCGGAAACGTTGCGACTGCTCGCCCAGAATCTCGGTCGCCAGATCGCGGAACTGCAGCCGCAGGGTCTCCTCCTCCTTTTCGCGACGCTGCCTCTCGGCTTCGCGTTCCTCGGCATTGCGTTGACGCAGCGCGGCGATCTCGGCTGCGGTTTGCGCCTGCAGGGCCGCCAGCTCTTTTTCGGCATCGGCCCGGGCTGCCGTCAGCGTGCGTATTTCTTCTGCGGCTTTGTCGCGGGTAGTTTCGAGCTGTGTTTTTTCGTCGGTCAGGCGCTTCGCTTCGCGCCGCAGACCGATATATGCCGCACCGAGTGCGGCGGCCGCTGCCGCAAAGAGCAGCGTCGTCAGGATCAAGAGGGTTTCCATAGCCGCAAAATTAGCGATTATTTCCCGCCGAACCGGCAAGTTGCAGCGATTTTTGTTAACTTTGACTCGTTAAATGTCTATTCCTATGCCCCGTATCGTAGCACCTTCGATGCTTTCGGCCGATTTCGGCCATCTCGAACGCGACACCCGCATGGTCGACCGCAGTGCCGCCGAATGGATCCATATCGATGTGATGGACGGAGTTTTCGTGCCCAACATCTCGTTCGGGTTTCCCGTGCTGCAGGCGATCCGCAAGGCGTCGGACAAGTGCCTGGACGTGCATTTGATGATCGTCGATCCGGAGCGTTATGCGGAGCGGTTCGTCGAGGCGGGGGCCGACATCGTGACGTTCCACTACGAGGCGACCCGGGACATCCCCGGCTGCATCGCTGCGATCCGCCGGGCCGGGGCGCGGGTCGGCATTTCGATCAAGCCCGCCACGCCGGTCGAGGTGTTGCGCGACATCCTTCCTTCGGTCGACATGGTGTTGATTATGAGCGTCGAACCCGGATTCGGGGGGCAGGCGTTCATGCCTGCGGCCCTGCAGAAGGTCGCCGATTTGCGGGCCATGGCGCAGGAAGCGGGGCTGGCGACTCTTATCGAGGTCGACGGCGGCATCTCGGCGGCCAATGCGGGGGCGGTCTATGCGGCCGGAGCCGATATTCTGGTGGCCGGAAGCAGCGTTTTCGGCGCCGACGACCCCGCAGCCGAAGTCGTGCGGATGCTCGACGCATAGGCGGCTATTTATTTCCGCTCGTCGTATCGGGTTTGGGGAGAAATCGCTACCTTTGCATTATGATTTCTTTGGACAACCTCACGGTCAGCTACGGCGGCTGGACGCTTTTCGACAACATATCGTTCCTCATCAATCCCAAGGATCGCATCGGTCTGGTGGGCAAGAACGGCGCGGGCAAAACCACGCTCCTGCGCATCATCACCGGCGAGCAGCAGCCCACGTCGGGTGCCGTGACCGTCAACGGCGAGTGCACGATCGGCTACCTGCCGCAGACCATGCGCGTGGCCGACACCACGACGCTCGTCGACGAGACGGCCAAGGCCTTCGAGGAGGTGTTGCGTCTGGAGGCCGAAATCGAACGCCTCACGCGCGAAATCGCCGAGCGCACCGATTACGAGAGCGCCGACTACGAACAGCTGTTGCACCGTCTCAACGACGCGCAGGATCACTACCATATCCTCGGCGGCGAGACGCGCGACGCCGACATCGAAAAGACGCTCTTGGGCCTCGGGTTCAAGCGCGAGGATTTCGGCCGCGCCACGAGCGAGTTCTCGGGCGGCTGGCGCATGCGTATCGAGCTGGCCAAGCTGCTGCTCCGGCGCCCCTCGATCTTCCTGCTGGACGAGCCGACCAACCACCTCGACATCGAGTCGATCCAGTGGCTCGAAGAGTACCTGCGCAACTACGGCGGCGCCGTGCTGCTGATCTCGCACGACCGGGCCTTTCTGGACAACGTAACCAACCGCACGGTCGAGCTCTCTTTGGGCAAGATCACCGACTACAAGGTCTCCTACTCCAAATATGTCGTCCTGCGCGCCGAGCGCCGGGCCCAGCAGCTGGCCGCCTACGAGAACCAGCAGCGCATGATCGAGAAGACCGAGGAGTTCATCGAGAAGTTCCGCTACAAACCCACCAAGTCCAATCAGGTGCAATCGCGCATCAAGCAGCTGGAGCGGCTCGACCGCCTCGAAATCGAGGAGGAAGATTTGGCGGCGCTCAACATCAAGTTTCCGCCCGCACCTCGTTCGGGGCAGATCGTGGCCGAGATCAGCGAGGCCGGCATGTCGTTCGGCGCGAAGCATGTCTTCAGCGGCGCGAACTTCACCATCGGCAAGGGCGATCGCATCGCGTTGGTGGGCCGCAACGGCGAGGGCAAGACCACGCTGGCGCGCATGCTCGTCGGGCAGCTGACCCCCACCGAGGGGTCGATCCGCATCGGTGCCAACGTCAACATCGGCTACTACGCCCAGAATCAGGATGACCTGATGGACGGCGAGTTCACCGTTTACGACACGCTCGACCGCGTGGCCGTGGGCGATATCCGCACGCGTCTGCGCGACATTCTGGGGGCGTTTCTTTTCCGGGGCGAGGATATCGACAAGAAAGTCAAGGTGCTGTCGGGCGGCGAACGGGCGCGGCTGGCCATGGCCCGCATGATGCTCGAACCGCGCAACCTGCTGGTGCTCGACGAGCCGACCAACCACATGGACATGCGCTCGAAAGACATTCTCAAGAGCGCGATCATGAAGTACGACGGCACGGTGGTGGTCGTCTCGCACGACCGCGAATTCCTCGACGGCATGGTCGACAAGGTCTACGAATTCCGCGACGGGGCGGTCAAGGAGTATTTGGGCGGCATCTACTATTTCCTCGAAAAGCGCAAGATCGAGTCGCTGCAGGAGATCGAGCGGCGCGACATACCCGAAAAATCCAAAGGTCTCCCCGAAAAACCCGTCTCCACTTCGGGTAAGCTCTCTTACGAGCAGAAAAAGGAGCAGGAGAAGCAGCTGCGCAAGCTCCGCAAGGCCGTGGAGGCGATCGAGGCCGAGCTGGCCGACATCGAGCGCCGCATCGCCGACTACGACGCCCGTTTCGCCTCGGCGACCGCATACAACGAAGCCGACTACAAGGCCTACAACGAACTCAAGGCGCGCTACGACCACCAGATGCACGAGTGGGAGAAGGCGTCGTACGAACTGGAAATAGTAGAAGAACAATAATATGAACGATAATCTTGTTTTCGGCATCCGGCCCGTGGCCGAGGCGATCGAGGCGGGCAAGCAGATCGAGCGGCTCTACATCCGCAAGGGGGCCGAGGGACAGTTGATGCAGGAGCTGAAAGACCTTTGTGCGCGCCACCGCGTCCGCTTTCAGGAGGTGCCGGTCGAGAAACTCAACCGCCTCGCGCGCGGCAACCATCAGGGCATCGTGGCGCAAATTGCCGCCATCGAATATGTCGAGCTGGCCGATATTCTCGAACGGGTTCCCGACGACGAAACACCCCTCATCGTGCTGTTCGACGGCGTTACCGACGTGCGCAACTTCGGGGCGATCGCCCGCTCGGCCGAGTGCGCCGGGGCGCACGGGTTGATCGCGCCGCTCAAGAATTCGGCACCGGTCAACGCCGAGGCGATCCGCTCGTCGGCCGGGGCGCTCGCTGCGATTCCCGTCTGCCGCGTGGGGTCGGTGCGCAATACGCTCAAGGCGCTGCAGGCCGAGGGCTTCCAGGTCGTCGCCGCCACGGAAAAGAGCCGTAAACTGCTCTACGACGCCGATTTCCGCAAACCCACGGTCATCGTCATGGGTGCCGAGGATACGGGCATCTCCAAAGAGGTGCTGAAGATGTGCGACGAGCAGCTGGCCATTCCGCTGATCGGGCATATCGAGTCGCTCAACGTCTCGGCCGCTGCCGCCGTGATGCTGTTCGAAGCCGTGCGGCAGCGCATAGAAAAATAATCGGAATAGTTTCTGTTTTCATTTATTTGGATGATTTTATGAATTTCGATCCGACCCGTTATTTCGGCATTTTCCGCGAGGGAATGATGCAGGTCGTGCGGCGTTATCCCGTCGAATTGGCGTTGGCGCTCTATGCCGCCGTCGTGTGGACGATTGCCTACGAGGTGCCCTGGTCGCAGGGCTATTGTCGGGCGGCGATCGTGCCGCTCTTTTTCGCGTTGGCTCTGACGGTCAACCGGTTGGCCGACGGAGGCCCTTGGCGCCGGGTCTATCGGGTGATCTGGGTGCTGCTGGTGCCCCTTTCGTTGTGGCCCGGGCTGAACGACTGGGTGGGCCAGACGCAATATCTCGTCACGCTGTGCGTTCTGGCGCCCTTGGCCGTGCTGCTTTGCCAGCGGGCGGTGTGCAACGAGCGGTTCGTGAGCGACACCATGGTGTGGTTGCGGTCGGCGCTGCTGGCCGAACTGTTCGCCAATGTGGCGCTGGGTTTGTTCGCGGCGATTCTCTACTCCACGGTCTACATCTTCGGACTTGAGGGGGCGTGGATCGGTCATGTGTGGATGTATGCCGTGATCCTCTCCGAGGCGGTCGCGGCACCTGTACTGTTTCTGATGCTGGCCGAGCGCTGGCGCGGCATGAACGTCGTGGGCAACCGCATCCTTTCGGTATTGCTGGACTATATCGTTGCTCCCGCGCTGTTGATCTATACGGCGATTCTTTACCTCTATGCGCTGAAGATCGTCGTGCTCTGGTCGTTGCCCGAGGGCGGGGTGGCCTATCTGGTCTTCGGCTTCACGATGACGGCCCTGGTCGTCAAGGCGCTGCAACTGTTGCTGGAGCGTCGGCGCTACGACTGGTTCTTCGACCGCTTCAGTCCGGTGTCGCTGCCGCTGCTGGTGCTGTTCTGGGTCGGCGCGGTGCGCCGCATCGGCCAGTACGGGCTTACCGAGCCGCGCGTTTGGCTGGTGGTCTGCGGCGGGTTGATGACGCTTTGCGTGCTGCTTTTCCTGGGTCGGCGCTCCGGGCGTTATTGCTGGGTGGCGTTGGCCGGGTTCGTCGTTTTCGCGGCTGTGGCCTATGTCCCGGCGTTCCGACCCCGGCGACTGGCCGTGCGTTCGCAGCTGAATCATGCCGTGCGGTTGGCCGAACGGTTGCAGCTGCTCGACGATGGCGGGACGTTGCGGCTGGAGGCTTTCCGGCAGCTCGACACGGCGTTGAAAGCCGACTATCGCCGGTTTTATGAAGCGGTCGATTTCGTGGCGGATCACGACGAGGAGGCATTCGCGCGTTTCGGCGTGAAGAAGAGCGATATCCGCGAGGCCGTGCCTCGGGATCTCCACGATTACATCGTTTACGGCTGGGACATTCCCGCCGTCGAAACGATCGAAACGGGCTGGACGCTCGACGCTCCTGCGGGCTTCAGGGTGCCGCAGATCGGCAATTATTCGGTCGTCTACACCCATTGGAAGAGCTGGGGCGAGGACGCGGGGCGCTACGGTTTTGCGCAGGATACGCTGCACATCTATTTCCGGGGCGAGCAGCCCGACGTGGTGATTCCGGGCGACGACTTGCTGGAAGCGCTCTTGCGGCAGGCGGGATTCGATCCGTCGGCTGTGCCGAGCGAAGAAGAAATTCTGGCGGCGAAAGAGAAGTTGCTGGTCTACAAGGATAAGGAGCTGGCCATAGTTTTTTCTTCGCTGCAGTTCGAGCGGAACGATGCGTCGCTTCGGCTCACCGGAGTCTCGATCGATGCTGTATTGACCCGATGATCGCCACGATCGTGCATCCCCGATTGGGCGAGGTGACGCTCGCGCAGACGTCGCGCGCACGGCGTATTGCCGTCAGCGTGCGGGGATCGGGTGCCGTGAGGGTGTCGTTTCCGCGTTGGGTGTCGCAGCGGCGGGCGCTGGCGTTTCTCGACGAGAAAGCCGCCTGGGTCGAGCAGGCCCGTGAGCGGCTCGCCGCACGGCAGGCTGCCGTGGCACCGCCGTTGTCGCCCGAGGAGGAAAAGGCCCGTATCGAGGAACTGCGCCGTGCGGCGAAAGCCGATCTGCCCGGGCGTATCGAACGACTGTCGCAGCAGACGGGCCTGCGCTACGGAAAACTCACTCTCCGTGCCGCCCGCACCAAGTGGGGAAGTTGTTCGGGCCGGGGGAATATCTCGTTGAGTCTCTTTCTGATGCTGCTGCCCGAGCACCTGCGCGATTTCGTCATCATCCACGAGCTTTGCCACACCGTCCACCACGACCATTCGCCCGAGTTCCATGCTTTGGTCGACCGCATGGTCGGCGGGCAGGAAAAGGCGCTCAACAGGGAGTTGCGAAGATTCTCGATCCGCTGAAAATCGACCGCGGAGACGATATGGAAAAGGTGTTGCGGAATTTTCGCAACACCTTTTCCATATCGTCTCGTTTTCGGAGTTACAGCTTCTTGTCGAGCAGGTTGCCGCTCTCCGAGAAAGTGAGCATCTGGTTGCTGTTCTGCCCCTGGATGTCGGTTTCGTAGTAGGTCGAGCCGCGACGCACCAACTTGCGGGCCTCCTTGATACGGAAGCCGGGATACTGCTTGCCGATGTAGACCTCGGCCGCCTTGGGCAGCTGCGAAGCCGCGATTTCGTTGGTCGAGTTGATCAACGTGCCTTCGGGCGAGATGTCGAGGCTGTAGTTGGCACCGTCGACCTTGAATTCGGCGTTGTAGTAGTTGCCTTTCTCCTCGTAGTTCCACTCCACGGGCGATACCCGGGGATAGACCTTCTCCACATAGCTCTTCACGACGGCCGGAACCGACGACTCCTTGATGTTGCCTGCGAATGCGCCTGCCGTGAGCAACAGGACGAGCGCCAAAGCAGCTGATGTTTTTTTCATAGCTTTAGACAATAAATTGAATGAATGAAACTTCTTGCGAGGTTTCTCAATCTATTATCTGTTGCAGGATCAGTTCGTCGCGGAAGCCCTCCGGGGTGAGCGTCCAGTCGTGTTTCACGCCTGCGAAGGTGAAGCCTGCATGCCGGAACAGCTGCAGACTCGCTTCGTTGCCGACACCCACGTCGCACCACAGCTGGTGCAGTCCGAGTACTTCCCGGGCATACTCCCGGAGCGTGGCCAGCGCATCCGTGGCGTATCCCCGGCCTCGTTGCGAGGAGTCGTAGATCAGGATGCCTACGCCCGCGCGCCGATTGTGGGGGTCGAATTCGAAGAGGTCGAGCGTGCCGACGGCCTCGCCCTCGGGGTTCTCGATCATCAGACGCAGCTGGCGCGTGCGGTAGATGTCGAACTGCTGTTCCTCTACGAATCGCAGGAGCGCATGCCGCGAAAATGGTGCCAAAGTGCCGCTCACGCGCCACACCTCGGGGTCGTTTTCCCACCGGTACATCGTCTCCACATCGTCCGGCTCGACGGCCCGCAGCCGCACGATCTCCCCCTGGAGGATCATAACAGGCCGATCACCTTGTTGCGGATGAGCATCGCCACGCCCCACACGTTGGCGCTTTCGTTCATCTTCGAAAGGCGGAATTTGGTGTCCTTGTAGACTAAGTTGAGCGAGAACTTGTTGGTCGCCGACTTGAGCGGCAGCATGATGAAGTCGCCCGCCGCGGCCATGTTGCCGCCCACGATCACTGTCTCGGGGTTGAACGTGTTGATCAGAAAAGCCACCGCCTTGCCGACCTTCTCGCCCGCCTCCTCGATGAGTTCGATCGAGAGGTTGTCGTCGTTCTTCGCTGCGGCGATGATGTCGTCGATGTGGATGCTTTTCTGCTGGTCGTACTTCTCCTTGAGGATGGTGTTCACGCCGCTTTCGATCAGACGGCACATCTTCTCCTCGATGGCGATGCCCGATACCTCGGTCTCCAGACACCCTTTCTTGCCGCACGAACAGATGATCTCGTTGTCGAAGAACGGGATGTGGCCGAATTCCCCGGCGAAGCCGCTCTTGCCACGGTAGAGCTGGCCGTCGACCACGATGCCGATCGCCACGCCGCGGCCCATGTGGAGATAGAGCACGTTGCTGTCGTCCTTCGATTTGCCGCACGTGTATTCGGCATAGCAGCGGGCACGCGTGTCGTTTTCCAGCAAGACGCGGATGCCCACGCGCTCTTCGAGCAGGTCGCGCAGCGATTGTTCGCTGGAGGTGAAGTACTTGTAACTACGGCCCGTCTCGGGGTTGACGCGGCCGGTCATGCAGACGCCCAACCCCAGGATTTTGCCGCGTTCGATGCCGCACGTGGCGATGAACTCCTCGATGCTCGTGCAGATGCGCTCCAAACATTGGGGCCGATCCTGCAGCTCGAAATCGAGGTCGCACTCCTCCTTGATGATGTTGTTCTGCAGGTCGGTAATCATGAACCGCATGTTGTCGCGACCTACGTTGACTCCGGCGAAGTAGATCGCCGAATTGGCCAGGCCGAAAATATTGGGTCGTCGTCCGCCCGGCGTTTCCACCTTGCCCAGGTCGGAGACGATGTTTTCGTCGACGAGTTCCTGGACCAGTTTGGTGATAGTCGGAACGCTGATGTGCAATTCCTTGGTCAACTCCGAGAGCGTACACTCTCCGTTGACAGCCATGTGCGCGATGATGTTGCGCTTGATGAGGCTGTTTTTGTGGGAGATTCCCTTGAGGGTTTCGTCCTCGTGTTTGTTGAAGAATTCGGTAAGCGATGTCATCCTGAGTCCTTTTTTACGAACTATGCAAATATAAGGATAATTTGAATTGTGCAAAGGTTTTTTGAAGAAATATAGGCAAATTTATGCGACAAAAAGGCCAATTAAAAATTAAAGCGCTGGTTTGCAGCGCTTTAATTCGTCAGTTCGACTCCCGTTTTTTTATAATGTCGATTTCGATTCGACATCGGCCTCCGCATCGACCTTGCGGATAAGGCCTTGGAGCACGGTTCCGGGGCCGAGTTCGGTGAATTTGCCGATGCCGTCGGCAAGCATCTGCTTGACGATGTATGTCCAGCGCACCGGAGCCGTCAGCTGCGCGATGAGGTTGGCCTTGATGGCTGCGGGGTCGGTGTAGGGCTTGGCGTCGACATTCTGATAGATCGGGCATACGGGCTGTCGGAACGGGGCTTCGGCGATCGCCTTTTCCAGCTCCTGCTTGGCCGGCTCCATGAGCGGCGAGTGGAACGCTCCGCCCACGGGCAGCCGCAGGGCGCGGCGCGCTCCTGCGGCCTTGGCCTTCTCGCAAGCGGCGTCTACGGCCTCCACGGCGCCCGAAATGACGAGCTGCCCCGGACAGTTGTAGTTGGCGGCTACGACGACGCCCTCGATCGAAGCGCAGATATCCTCTACGGTCTTGTCGTCCAGACCCAAAATGGCGGCCATCGTGCCGGGCTGCGCTTCGCAGGCGGCCTGCATGGCCTGGGCACGCTTCGAGACGAGTCGCAAACCGTCCTCGAACGAGAGGGCGCCAGCAACGACCAAAGCCGAGAACTCGCCCAGCGAGTGACCGGCCACGGCGTCGGGCTTCACGTCGAGCGCCTTGGCCATGATGACCGAGTGCAGGAAGACGGCGGGCTGCGTCACCTTGGTCTGCTTCAACTCCTCGTCCGTACCGGCGAACATGATGTCCGTGATGCGGAAGCCGAGAATCTCGTTGGCTTTCTCGAACAGCTCCTTGGCTGCGGGAACGTTGTCGTAGAGGTCTTTGCCCATGCCTACGGCTTGAGCGCCCTGACCCGGAAATACGTATGCGTGTTTCATGGTTTTCTGCAATTTTTCGTTTGCGGGGACAAAGATACGAAAAGCCGAGTGCAATGCCAAATTTATTTGAGCATTGCCGAGGCCGAGTATCTTCGGCGCAGCCAAAGATACGAAAAGCCGACAGCCAATTGGGTTTATTTGAGCATTGCCGAGGTCGAGTATCTTCGGCGTCAGCCAAAGATACGAATAGGCGTAGAGTATCTAAACAGCGATAAAGATACGAATCCTCTGTAACAAAGGTAGGACGGTTTTGGGCGAATTTCTTATGCGCTTTGAAAATCCATTTCGCAGGCGAGGACTTTCGCTTCGGGGGCTGCCGCTTCGGCTTTGCGGGCGATGCGGTCGAGGATCATGCGCACGGCCTGGTTGCCGATCGCTTCCACGGGGTATCGGGCGATGTGTATTTTGGGCGCCAGGGCACGGAACAGCGGCCCTTCGTGCATGCACGCCAGTCCCAGACGGTCGCTGTCGATGCCGCGGGCGTGGAAATAGCGGAGTGCTTCGGTCGCCAGAATATGCGCGGTGAAGAAGAAGCCGTCTATGTCGGGCGTCGTTTCGAAAATCCGGTCGAGCGCCCGCTCGACATGCTCCCGATATTCGGCGACGTGGGGTATTTCGGCATAGAGTGCCGGGTCGGGATCCAGCCGCGCATCCGACAGCGCATCCGCATAGCCCTTGCGACGCAGCTCCATGGTCGGCAGATGCGGGTCGATCGCGAGGATGGCGATTTTGCGGCAGCCCTCGGCGATCAACCGGTGCACCAGACGATAGCTGCTCTCCTCGTCGTTGATGACGATCCGATCGACCGCTATCTCCGAAAAGTAGCGGCCGAGGAGTACTACGGGATAGTCGCGGTCGACCGTTCGGAGAATTTCGCGTTCCGAAATTTTCGTCGGGGCGATGATGATGCCGTCGGCCTTTTTCGACAGGAAAAGCCGGAGCATGGCGGTTTCGCGTTCGATTTCCGAGTCGGTGCCGGCGATCATCAGCGAGTAGCCGGCTTTCTCGGCTTCCGTTTCGATCCATTGGGCTACATGGGAGTAGAACCCGTCGCAGATCGAGGGCAGGATCAGACCTATGGTTTTCGACACCCCGCTGTTCAGACTGCGGGCCAGCAGGTTGGGTTCGTAGGCGAGTTCGCGGGCGCAGCGCACCACGCGGTGCTGCGTTTCGGGGCTGATGCCCTTTTTGTCGCCCTGCCCCGACAGTACCCACGAGACGGTCGTCTTCGACAGGTTGAGTTGTACGGCTATGTCTTTGAGCGATACTCCCATCTCTTTTCGGCCCGTGCGGCAGGCGCCGTTTCGGGGCTTTTTGCGGTTCGAACGGTGGAAAACAGTGCCGGAAAGGGGTGTTTCCGACATCCGCAAAATTAAAGATTTTCCGACAATCGGCCAATAAAATAGAAGAAAAAAGCTGTGCAGCGGTGCGTTGGTCAAAACTTTTAGGATCGTCAGTCGATCCGGCCCGTCAGCAGTTTCATGCCGTTTTCGGGGGCGATTTCCAGCATGCGTGTCGAGGCAGGAACCAAGGTCGTCTCGCCTTGATGCAGCGCGATCCGCCGGCCGCAGTCGTCGGCGAGCGTGCCGCGCCCTTCCACGCAGACCACGATCAGGAACGAGTCCGACGCTGCGAGGTCGAGCGCGAAAGGAGCGGTCAGATCGAGCAGCGAAGTGCGGAAATGGGGCGATGCCACCAGTTCGACTTCACGGTTCGTCGCCCGCTCGTAGCGGGTGCGATAGTCGGGCAGCACGGTGTAGTCGATGGCCTCTCGGGCCAGTTCGGTGTGCAGCTGACGCAGGTTGCCATCGGCGTCGCGCCGATTGAAGTCGTAGATGCGGTAGGTCAGGTCGGACGTCTGCTGGATTTCGGCCACGAACGAGCCGGCGCCGATGGAGTGGATGCGCCCGGCGGGCAGATAGAAGACATCGCCCGGAGCGATCGGGTAGTCGGTCAGCAGGTCGCAGATCGTATTGTCGGCGACGCTGGCCGCATATTGTTCGGGAGTCGTCGCGCGGGCGAATCCCGAGCGCAGATGCGCCCCCTCGTCGGCCGCGACGACATACCACATTTCGCTTTTCCCGTTGGCGTTGTGGCGCTTGCGGGCCAGTTCGTCGCCCGGGTGCACCTGGATCGAGAGGTCGAGCCGGGCGTCGATGAACTTCACCAAAAGCGGGAATCGGCAACCGAAACGCTCGAAATTCCGCACCCCCAGCAAGGCCGCTCCGTCACGTGCGAGCAGCTCGGTCAGCGTCATGCCGGCGTCCGGCCCTTCGGCCACCACCGAAACGGCGCCCTCCACCCCCGAAAGCTCCCAGCTTTCGCCTACCTGGCGCTGCTCGGAGACGATCTGCTTGTAAGCGACGATTTTGTCGCCGCCCCAGAGCATCGACTTGAGTATGGGGGTGAACTTGTACATGTCCGGAATCCGGATCGCCGGTTATTTTTACAAAAATAACAAAAAATACCGAATCGCCGGCGTGAATATTCCTAAATTTCCGGTGCATGGGATGCGCACTTTCGCTGCAGAATACGGTTTTCGAACCCCGTCGGGGGATTGAAAACGCTTCTCTCCGCAGGCCGCAGCGCCGAAATCCGTCGAAGTTTCCCCATGCGTCGGGGAGGCTTTGCGCAGGAAGTTAAAGGAACGGCACGAACGCCGCGCTTTCGGCCCGCGACGAGACGATCGTCAGGTCTGGGATCGTTGTCCGGGTGTAGGTCGAAGCGTCGTCGGAGCCGGTCGCCGTCCATTTCATCGTCGTGGCGGTCAGGGCGCTGATCGCATACGAATTGCCCCAGGGCGTGCCGTCGTCGTAGCGGCCGCTGACGGTGGCCGACGCCGCATCGAACGTGAAAGTGCCCGTAAGTTGCTGGAATCCGTGCGATACGATGTTCTGGTAGAGGACGAACGTGAGGTTTTCGTCGATCCGCATGTAAACCTCGGCGCCGAATTCGCTGGCCACCGACCACTCCGTGAGGTGCCACTCGCCGGCGAAATCTTTCACCTGAATACCCTCTGCGGGTTGCGGCTCCGGAGTCGGGGTCGGCGTGTCGATTTTACCATTGTCGCCGCAGGCACCGAGTACCAGCAGCAGCGCGAGCAGGGCGGATTTGCAGAATTTATCCATATATATAAATATAGGTATGACTTGTTTTTCGGACTCTTTGGCAGCGCTCCGGTTGTCGGGCGGTGCCGGTCGGCACATTTCGTGCAGCCGGTCGCCGGTGGGCGACAAGGTTCGTACAAATATAGGATTTCGGATCAAAAGAACAAAGCGGAAGCGATTTTTTCGAAGTTTTTGTGCGGTTTTTTCCGAAATATCTCTACCTTTATCCGCGTACCGGAATGTTCCGGGCGGAATCGACGATGCCGAATATGAAAAAAATCCTCTTGATCGCAACCCTTTTTGCTTGGGTCGCATGTACCGAAGACCGGATCGACCGGGATGCCGTCGTCGCCGGCGAAGCGACCGTTGCAGCCCCCCCCCGAGGCGCTATTGCGGGGCGGCTGGCCGTGTTCGTGTCGGAGGAGCTGGCCGGGCGGATCGAGGCGGCGGCTGCCGTTGCGACCCGCAGCGGCGAGGTGCCTACGCGTTCGGGCGTCTCCGCCGTGGACGAGGTGCTCGATGCCGTCGGCGTGGAGCGGTTCGAGCGGATGTTTCCCTACGAGGAGCGGTTCGAGGAGCGTCATCGGGCTTTCGGGCTTCATCGGTGGTATGCGATCCGGTTCGACACCGACGAGAATTTGGCTGCCGTGGCCGCATCGTTGGGTCGTGTCGAGGGCATCGCCGACGTGCAGTATCGGCGGCGGATCAAGTCGTTGCGCGAGGGGCGTGTGGTGCCCGTCGCCGCGACTGCCGCGGGGCCGGCGACCCGGGTCGAAGCGCCCCAGAACGACCCGATGCTGGGCAAACAGTGGCACTATCGCAATACGGGGGTGATCCGCAATACGGAGGACGGACATACTTTTCGGGCCAAGTCGGGAGCCGACATCGATCTTTACGACGCCTGGCGTCTTTGTACGGGGGCGCCCGAGATCGTGGTCGCGGTGATCGACGAACCGGTGCAGTATACGCATGCCGACCTGGCGGCCAACATGTGGACGAATCCGAATGCCGGGAAAGACCCGCTTTACGGCAACGACCTCCACGGCTATAACTTTTGCAACAAGACCGACAAGATCGATTGGCAATCGAACTATTACGACACCGACTACGAAATGTGGATTTATGCCGACCACGGAACCCATGTCGCCGGGACGATCGCCGCGGTCAACGGCAACAAGCAGGGGGTCTGCGGCATTGCGGGCGGCGAGAACGGCGCCGGCGGCGTGAAGATCATGTCCTGCCAGATTCTCGACAGCGACGGCGACTATTCCGACGACGACGATGCCGCCGCGGCCCGGGCGTTCGTCTATGCCGCCGACCGGGGCGCTCTGATCGCGCAATGCAGTTGGGGCTATGACACGGATATGCGCACCGAAGCCCAATGGACGAAGAACGACAACGGCGTCGAAAAGGCTGCGATCGATTATTTCGTTTCGGTCGCCGGCACCGACGATCCCGCGTCGCCGTTGAGCGGCGGTCTGGTCGTCTTCGCCGCCGGCAACGACGGCGATCTGGTGGGCGACCAGCTGATGTGGCCCGGGGCCTATGCGCCTACGGTGGCCGTGGCTTCCATGGCGCCCGACTTCACGCCGGCCTATTACACCGATTTCGGGTCGTGGGTCGACATCACGGCACCGGGCGGCGATTATCTTTTCGGCGAAGAGGGGGCGGTGTTGAGTACGATCCTCGACGACCCGGCCATGCGTTTCCGGGACGGCCGCACCTCCGGTTACGGCTACATGCAGGGTACCTCTATGGCTTGTCCGCATGTCTCGGGCGTGGCTGCGCTGGGGCTGGCCCATGCCGCCCGCCTGGGGCGCCGCTATACGCTCGCCGAGTTCAAGACGCTGCTGCTCTCCAGCACCGGCGATATCGACACCTATATGAAAGGCACCAAACCTTTCGTCGATGTCTACGGGCGCTGGTCGACGCTCGCACTGACCGACTATCGGCGCAAGATGGGTGCCGGATATATCGACGCTTACCGGCTGCTGCTCGATATCCAGGGCGTGCCGAGCGTCTATGTGGCGCGCGGGGTTTCGGCACAGGTCGATCTTGCAGAGTATTTCGGTGCCGTGGCGAATACGGCCGTTTTCAAGGTCGAGGCGACGCCCGAAACGATGGCGAAACTCTCCATGTCCGCGCCGACAGTGCTCGATGGCAAACTTACGTTCTCCTGCGCCGCGACGGGCGTGGGGACGATCCGGGTGTCGACTTCGGTCGGCGGCACGGCGCTCGCCCGGGAACTGGCGCTGATCGTTCGCGAGTCGGTGGCCGGCAATGGCGGATGGTTGTAAAAACGACGTTATGGAGTGGAATCTCATTGTGCGACTTTGCGTCGCGGGACTTTGCGGCACGATCATCGGACTGGATCGCGAATACCGGGTCAAGGAGGCGGGTTTCCGTACCCATTTTCTGGTGGCGTTGGGCAGTGCATTGATGATGATCGTTTCGCAATACGGGTTCGAGGATTGGCTGGCGTCTCACGACGGTCTGCGTTTCGATCCCGGGCGCATCGCGGCCCAGGTGGTGAGCGGCATCGGCTTCATCGGCGCCGGCACGATCATTCTCCACCGGCGATTGGTGCGGGGCCTGACCACGGCGGCCAGTCTTTGGGCCACAGCCGGCATCGGTCTGGCTGCCGGCGCACGGATGTACGAGCTGGCCGGCGCGGCGACGCTGCTGACGCTTTTCGGTCTGGAGGCCCTGACGCTCTTTTTCGGCGGTCTGGGGCGCAAACGCACCCTGATCGTCTACTCCTCGTCGCAGCGGGAGGCGCTCGACGCCATGTTCCAGCAGCTGCAGGCTTCCAAATACACGGTGATCTCCTACGAGGTCGAGGTACAGCGAAATGCGGGCGACACGATCTATCTCGCGACGTTGATTATCCGGGCCAAGACCTCCACGGAGGCCGGCGAGTTCGTCGATCTGCTGCGCACACACCCCGACATCACGGTCGAGCGCATCGTGTGAACCGGGCGCCGTCTGAAGATCGGAGCGCTAAAACCAGCGGAAAACCTCTTTCAAGGCACTCTCCTGCGCCATGTTGGCGGGATTCGTGCCCGGCAGACCCTCGGGAATATCTTCGCCTGTTTTTTCGAACAGGTCGATCCAGAACTGCGGCATCGTACCGTCCGCAGCCCGGAAATTCATCGGTCGGGTCGGAAATACCGGGGTGCCGTCGGGGCGGAGGAAACTCTCCTGCACCAGCTCGCTGCAATATGATTTGCCGTTAGCGGGGCGGAATGAATAGTCGTAGGGCTGCCCCATGAAGCTGCGGGCGCGGGCCATGGACGCGGCGAGGCCCGCAGTGTCTTTCAAGCGCATGGCCACGACGACGGAGCGGCCGTCGACCGAAGCCGATTTGTTCAGAAAATCGTCCAGTGCCGTCATCCGCACGCCGCCGGGCGAGGTCGCTTCCAGCACCGAATCGGCCCCGGCGCAGCAGACGGCGATCCCCACGTGGGTGAACGGCAGCGGCGCACACGCGCCCGTCGCGGCTGCAATGGCGCCGCTCATGTCCGATTCGCTGCCGACCTGGAACAACAAGTCTCCCGTGCGGAGCGGCTGGCAGGCTGCCGATCCTGCGAGCATACCTATATATAATATCGCTTTCTTCATGATTCCTGCGGTTTCTCAAGTCGGAATGCAAATATATAAAAAATATCGATAAATAACTTTCTGACTTTTAGAGCGGTGAGTAAAACGGCGGGAAAATGGCGCAAAAAAGTGCGGGAAATATTTGGAAATAACATTCCGAAACCTTTATCTTTGCACCCGCTTCGCAAGAAAGGGGTTCGTACTCGGCTTGCGAAAAGGTTCTGAAAAAGTTTCGAAAAAAGTTCCGGATTCTTTTGGAGTTTCTGAAATTTGATTTACCTTTGCACCCGCTTCGGACAAGACGCTCGCGTCGGAAACGAAGCCGACCGGACTTCGGCCCGGCGAAATGAGGTTCTGAAAATTTTTCCGAAAAATCTTCCGAAAAGATTTGGCGGTTTCAAAAAAGGTCTTTACCTTTGCACCACTTTCCGCTGTGAGAATCGGCGGTCGGAACGAGAGGGGCGACCCTTTCGAAAACGAACAGAAAACGTTCTTTATAGCAATATATCGAACAGCGTTCTTTGAAGTATTTGAGCAGCTATAGTTTTTCTCTCTCTTCGGAGAGTGATTTCAAACAATTACCTTTGAGATTAGAGCGAAAGATCTAAAACAATCATTTTATACAATGGAGAGTTTGATCCTGGCTCAGGATGAACGCTAGCGGCAGGCT
>CAYSJF010000024.1:0-20575 GCA_964431265.1 uncultured Alistipes sp.
GACGATCTGGAATCTGTGGCACGGGTGTCACAAGCTGAGCGAAGGGTGCCGGCATTGCTATGTCTACCGCCGGGATGCGCAGTGGGAGCAGGATGCTTCGCAGGTGCGCAAGACGGCGGCCTTCAATCTGCCCGTGCGGCGCGACCGGACGGGACGTTACAAGATTCGACCCGGCGAATTGATCTACACCTGCTTCACCTCCGATTTTTTCCTCGAGGAGGCCGATGCGTGGCGTGGTGACGCGTGGTCGATGATCCGCCAGCGGCGCGACTGCACCTTCCTCATCATCACCAAGCGCATCGACCGTGCCGCGGCCTGCCTGCCGGCAGACTGGGGAGATGGGTGGCCGCATGTGGTGCTCTGCTGCACCTGCGAAACGCAGGATCGCGCCGATTTCCGGCTGCCGGTCTATCTGTCGCTGCCGCTGCGCTACCGCGAGGTGATCTGCGAGCCGCTGCTCGGACGGATCGACCTGAGTCCTTATCTGGCTGCGGGGCGCATCGACGCGGTGTGGTGCGGCGGCGAGTCGGGCAGCGAGGCGCGGATCTGCGACTTCGACTGGGTGCTCGACCTGCGGCGGCAGTGCATCGATGCGGGCGTCGAGTTCCGGTTCCGGCAGACCGGCGCCCGCCTGCGCAAAGAGGGGCGTATCTATCGTATCCGGCGGTCGTTCCAGCATTCGCAGGCCCGCAAGGCCGCAGTGGATTATTCCCCTTGCGAATAAGCTCCGCCGAGGGCGCCGCGGACGGAATTTCGTCGCCAAGAACTGCGGTCCGGCGCCTCTTGTGCAGCCTGCAGTGAAATCCGGAGCCGCTGTTTGGCTTCGGTGGAAATAAAAGTCCCTGTCAGATGGACCTGACAGGGACTTGTTCTTCGAAGATCTCCCTGCGACAAGCGGATTATTTCTTCGGCAGGTGGAGAATATCCGAAATATTACTCGTTCTTCGTCTCTTGCGCAAAGTCGATAATCTTTTTGTACTTGCGCTCGATGGAACGCAAACGCTTGAGCTCGCCTTTTACCTCCTCCGATGCCTTGCGGATCTTTAATCCGCGGGCCTCATTGCGGCTCTGGGCCAAGGCCTCTTTCGTCTCGAACAACTCCTGAATAATGGCTCCGACAGGACGCTGCATGCATTTTTCGGTAAAGGATTCGAGTGTCTCCGGAACTTTTTTGGTTCTTGCCATAGTGAATTTGATTTGATGCGAATCTGCAGAATTTTTTTGCAATGTTTTGCAAATATACGCAAATTTTTACTTTCTGTTTTTAAATAGAACGTTTTAGCTGTTTTTTTCGTGGGGAACCGTTGTTTCCTCGCTGCTGTGCCGCCAGCCGGTCCGTGACGGGTGGGGGCATGCGGTTTGTTGCCGCTCCACGCGGCGGAGTACAGCCGGCCGGAAGGGAGGCAACGAAAACGACCGGCCGTCGACGGCCGGTCGTTTTTTATTGTATAGCGGTCGGTCAGGCGTCCGCTGTGGCGCTTTCGAGCTTCTTCATGATCGAGAAGATGAACGCGGCCGACAGCAGGCAGAGGCCGATGAGCAGCGCCCAGATTCCCCACAGCGGCAGCTTGTTCCACAGCAGGCCGGGGATCGAGACCAGATAGTTGCCGATGGCCGTCGCGGCGAACCAGCAGCCCATCATCATTCCCTTGTATTTGGGCGGCGCCACCTTCGAGACAAACGAGATGCCCATCGGCGAGAGGAGCAGCTCGGCGAACGTCAGCACCAGATAGGTGGAGATCAACCAGTTTTGCGACACGAACATGTTGCTGGCGCCTGCGGCCTTGACTTCGGCGGGCGAGATCAACCCCAGCGAACCGAGCGTGAGGATCAGGAAACCGCCTGCGGCGATGATCATGCCCAGCCCGATCTTGCGGGGTGCCGAGGGTTCCTTGCCCTTGCGGGCGAGCGCCGTGAAGATCGCCACCGAGATCGGGGTGAGCGCCACGACATAGAAAGGATTGAACTGCTGGAACTCCTGTGGCAGGATATGCACCGGATCGGGCGTCGTGCGCCAGCGCAGATAGAGCGCCACGGCGACTGCGACGAAAAGGGCGGCGCTGACGATCTTGCCGCGCTGTTTCTCCGACTGGAACAGCCCGACGATCGAATAGACGCCCACGAGCACCAACACCAGATTGAAGATGTCGAAGCCCATGCGGGTGAGACCCGTGGCCTCCGAGGTGGTGTAGTCGCGGGCGAAGAAGGTCATGGTGGAGCCGTTCTGGTGGAACGCCATCCAGAAGAAGATCACCACGGCGAACACCAGCATGAGGGCCGTGATGCGCGAGCGGGTCTGCGCCGGAGTCAGTTCGACCTGGGCGGCGCTGCCTGCGGCGGCCTGCTGTTTGGCCGTCACGTCGGCGTGCTTGAACGTCTTGCGGCAGGCGGCATAGATCAGATAGGAGACCACCAGCGAAATGCACGCCACGGCGAAGCCCATGTTGTAGGCCGCGGAGAGTTTTTCGACGTAGTGGCGGACGAACTCGCCCAGATCGGCTGCGCCGGCGCCCATCGAAGCGGCCAGCTCCTGCAGCTTGGCCAGCGGTTCGGCGGCCATGGCGTCGCCTTGGGTCATGTATTGGTGCGCCAGAGCGGGAATCTGACCGTTGTAGACCAGCCCGTCCTGCGCCAGGAAGTGGTTGGTGATCCACTTGGCCATGGCGGGCGCGAACATGGCGCCGATGTTGATGGCCATGTAGAAGATCGAGAACGCGTTGTCGCGTTTCGGCGCATAGGCCGGATCGTCGTAGAGGTTGCCCACCATCACTTGCAGGTTGCCCTTGAAAAGTCCCGTGCCGCAGGCGATCAGCGCCAGAGCCGCGAACATGAGCGCCTGGGCGGCGAAGCCCGTGCCGGTGGGAATGGCCAGCAGCGCATAGCCGGCGAACATCACGAAGATGCCCAGCGTGACCATGCGGCCGAAGCCGAAGCGGTCGGCCAGTATGCCGCCGAAGAACGGCATGAAGTAGACGGCGGCCAGGAAAATGCCGTAAATCTGCGTGGTGACGGCCTCCGTGTAGCCGAACTTCGCTTGCAGAAAGAGCGTGAAGATCGCAAGCATGGTGTAGTAGCCGAAGCGCTCGCCCGTGTTGGCCAGCGACAGGGCGTACAGACCCTTGGGTTGTCCTTTGAACATAGAGTATGAAGTTTGATTTTAACGATTTGCACAAAGATAGGAAATTTTGCGTATATTTGTATAACGACCCTTTGTCGGGTTTTCAAATCCGAGGGTTTTTAACCTTTTTCCGTCCTATGAATACCGCCCCTTTCCGCCTGCCCGTCGTCGAGCGCGACGAATGGCTGCAACCCGTCGAAGCCGAAATGAACCGTCGTTGGGAACGTTATCGGGCCAAACTCGACGACATCCGGCGCTGGTCGGGGTCGATCGCCGACTATGCCAACGGCTACCGCTATTTTGGCTGGCAGCGGGACGACACGCTCGACGGATGGTGGCTGCGCGAGTGGCTGCCGGGGGCGCACGACGTCTATGTCTTCGGCGACTTCAACAACTGGCAGCGCACCGAAATCCGCATGCACAAGGATGCCGCCGGGGTGTGGAGCGCCTTTTTCCCGGACGCCATGTACCGCGATCGCCTCACGCACGGCTCGCTCTACAAACTCCATGTCCACGGCGACAACGGCTGGATGGATCGCATCCCGGCCTATGCCCGGCGCGTGGTGCAGGACGACGAGACGAAGAACTACACGGCGCAGTTCTGGGCGCCCGCCGAGCCGTTCGACTGGCGGGGCGACGCGTTCGATGTCTCGAAGAACGGCGATCTGCTCATCTACGAAGCCCATGTCGGTATGGCGCAGGAGCGCGAGGGGGTGGGCACCTACCGCGAGTTCGCCGAAAAGATTCTGCCCACGATCAAGAAAGACGGCTACAATGCCGTGCAGCTCATGGCCATAGCCGAGCATCCCTACTATGGATCGTTCGGCTACCACGTGTCGAGCTTTTTCGCCCCCTCGTCGCGCTTCGGCACGCCCGAGGAGCTGAAAGAGCTGATCCGCCGTGCCCACGAACTGGGTCTGGCCGTCATCATGGATTTGGTGCATGCCCACTATGTCAAGAACCTCAACGAGGGCATCAACGAGCTGGACGGCACCGACCGCCACTATTCGCTGCCGGGCGAGGCGGGCGACCAGCCCTACTGGGATTCGAAACTTTTCGACTACGGCAAACCCGAGGTGCAGCACTTCCTGCTCTCGAACGTCAAATACTGGCTCGACGAATACCATTTCGACGGCTTCCGCTTCGACGGCGTGACATCGATGCTCTACCACCACCACGGCTATGTCGATTTCGACTGCCGCGAACGCTTCTTCGATGCCGGGGTCAACGCCGACGCCATCGCCTATCTGACCTTGGCCAACACGCTGGTACACGAGTTCCGCCCCGCGGCCGTGACGATCGCCGAGGATGTGAGCGGCATGCCGGGCATGTGCATTCCCGTGGCCGACGGCGGCATCGGGTTCGACTATCGGTTGGGCATGGCGATCCCCGATTTCTGGATCAAATACCTCAAGGAGGTGCCCGATGAGGAGTGGAACATCTGGGAGATGTGGTCGATCATGACCGACCGCCTGCCCGAGGTGAAGACCGTGGCCTATGCCGAGTCGCACGACCAGGCTCTGGTCGGCGACAAAACCATCGCTTTCCGATTGATGGACAAGGAGATGTATTTCCACATGGATCGGGCGTCGGAGAACCTACTGATCGACCGCGGCATGGCCCTGCACAAGATGATCCGCCTGATGACCATCTCCACGGGCGGGCAGGCCTATCTCAACTTCATGGGTAACGAGTTCGGCCACCCCGAGTGGATCGACTTCCCGCGCGAGGGCAACGGCTGGAGCTATGCCCATGCCCGGCGCCAATGGTCGCTGGCCGACAACGGATTCCTGCGCTACTCGTGGCTCGGGGAGTTCGACCGGGCGATGATCGCGCTGGTCAAAGAGTACGGGGTGCTGTCGGGCGGCTATGCGTGGAATCTGCTGATGGACGAGCAGAACAAGACCATGGTCTTCTCGCACGGGCGCCTGCTTTTCGTCTTCAACTGGCACCCTTCGGCCTCGATCCCCGACTACGAATTGCCCGTGCAGGGGTCGGGCAAGTATGTACCCCTGCTCTCCACCGACGAAGCGCGTTTCGGCGGTCAGGAGCGCCAGGCGATGGACGGCGAGCACTTCTCGTTCGACGTCCTCGGCCCCGACGGCACGCGCTATCCCCGCATCCGCATCTACAACACCGCCCGCACCGCGACGGTGTACTTAAGAACAGAGTAGCAGGCAGGCGAAAACAGAGCTATAAACTTTGCTGTGCGGGAACGAAGTCGAAACCCGTTAGAGGCTCCGGGCCTTTGTCGCCGCAGGGACGTTTCGAATAGAGGGTAGGGGGCCTTATAACTCTTCCAGCCGCGCTTCGGGGGCGACGTCGAGCGTCGAGAAGTCGCCGTGGGCATAGCGGTAGCGGCCGGCCATGGCGATCATCGCCGCATTGTCGGTCGTGAACTTGAATTCGGGCAGGAACGTGCGCCAGCCGCGTTTCGCCCCTTCGGCCACGATACCGTCGCGCAGGCCCGAGTTGGCCGATACGCCGCCGGCTATGGCGATGTCGCGGATGCCCGTCTGCTTCGAGGCCCGTACCAGCTTGTCCAGAAGAATCGAGACGATCGTATGTTGCAGCGACGCGCACAAGTCGGCCTTGTGCCGTTCGATGAAGTCGGGGTCTTCCGCCACGCGGTCGCGCAGCGTGTAGAGAAACGAGGTTTTCAACCCCGAGAACGAGTAGTCGTAGCCCTCGACCCGCGGCCGTGCGAAGCGGAATGCCTCTGCATCGCCCTCTTTGGCCAGACGGTCGATCACCGGGCCGCCCGGGTAGGGGAGTCCCATCACTTTGGCACATTTATCGAAGGCTTCGCCTGCGGCGTCGTCGATCGTCGTGCCGATGATCCGCATCTCCAGAGGCGAATCCACGCGCACGATCTGCGTATGCCCGCCGCTGACCAAAAGACATAGGAACGGGAAATCGGGGTGGGGCAGTTCGTGATCGGGCAGGTCGATGAAGTGCGAGAGGATATGGCCCTGCAGGTGGTTGACCTCCACGAGCGGGATGTTGCGGGCGATCGACAGCCCCTTGGCGAACGACACGCCCACCAGGAGCGAACCCACCAGCCCGGGGCCGCGCGTAAAGGCTATGGCGTCGATCTCCGACGGGGTTACGCCCGCTTCCTTGAGCGCCGTGTCGACCACAGGCACGATGTTCTGCTGGTGGGCGCGCGAGGCCAGTTCGGGGATCACGCCGCCGTATTTCACATGCACGGCCTGCGAGGCGATGACGTTCGACAGCAGGCGGTTGTCGCGCAACACGGCGGCCGACGTGTCGTCGCACGAAGATTCGATGCCGAGTATGGTAATATCCACGGTTTTCGTTTATTTTAACCGAAAAAAATCGTTATCTTTGCAAGTTATAACGGCTATTCGTGCACAAAGGTATAAAAATATTGGGAAAGGTGTTCTCGGCGATCGTTTTGTTGGCGGTCGCCCTGCCCGTCGGCATTTCGTTGCTGCTCGACATTCCCGGTGTGCAGAATTTCGCGGTGCAGCAGGCTGTGCGGGCGATCTCCGACCGCCTGGAGACCACGATCGCCATCCGGCGGGTCAACGTGGGGTTGCTCGGCAAGGTGCGGATCGACGGATTCTATGTCGAGGACTACCAGCGCGATACGCTTCTCTATGTCGATCGGCTCGACGCCTATGTCACGGGTCTCGGCCTGCTGGGCGGCGGGGTGGCGTTGAGCCGCGGCGAGATCGTGGGGGCCAAGCTCTTCTTGCGCGAGACGCCCGAGGGCGAGATGAATATCAAGCAGGTCGTCAACCGCATCGCCGATCCCGACCGCCCCAAAAAGGGCAATTTCAGCCTCTCGATCCGCAGGGCCTCGATCCGCGACATGGAGCTGTGCCTGGAGCGGCAGAAGCGGCGCGATCCGCCGTTCGGCATCGACTTCGGCCACATGCACCTCTACGACATGACCGCTTCGGTCGACGACTTCACCATCGACGGACAGACCATCTACGCCTCCATCGAATCGTTTTCGGCCCGCGAGCGCAGCGGCTTCGTCCTCGATCGCCTTGCGGGGCGCTTCTACCTCACCAACGGGTGTCTCGGTTTCGAGGAGGCTTCGATCCTCACGGCCCGTTCGCGCGTGTCGATCCCCTACATTTCGCTGGTCGGCGCTTCGTGGGCCGAGTACAAGAATTTCGTCGAGCAGGTGCGTCTGGACGGCGTTTTGCGCAACACTTCCGTCTCGACCGACGATATCGCTTACTTCGCTCCCAAGTTGCGCGAGTGGCACATGTCGTTCGGCGAGATCGACGCCACGCTCGCCGGCGAGGTCGCCGACTTCACCGCCTCGATCCGCAGCCTGCGTCTGGGGCGCGCCACGGCGCTCGACGCATCGGCCCGGATCGTCGGGCTGCCCGACATCCGGCGCACCTCGTTCGATCTGGACATCCCTCATCTGACCACTTCGGCGGCCGATATCGAGACTGTCGCCCGCAATATCGCCCGCAAGCAGTTGTCTCCCAATCTGGTCGCCATGCTCGAACGGGCCGGACGCATCGGTCTGCAGCTGCGGTTCGACGGGCTGCTTTCGGCCTTCGATCTGCGCTCGGAACTGACCTCGCAGGTCGGAGGCGCGAACCTCGCGCTGGGCATGAAGCCTGCGGGGCGCGGCTACAGCCGGTTGCAGGGCACGCTGTCGACGCGCGATTTCAGGCTGGGGGATTTGCTCGGGCGCCGCAATCTGCTGGGCAAGGCGACGCTCACGGCGTCGCTCGACGGTACGGTGGGGCGCGGGACGACCGATGCCGACGTGCGAGGCTCCGTCTCGCAGCTGGAGTTCAACGATTATGTTTACGACTCCCTGCGGCTCGACGGGCGGCTCCGCAACCGCGGGTTCGACGGCGTGGTCACGGCGCGCGACCCCAATCTCGATTTCGATTTCCTGGGCGCCGTCGACTTCAACGGCCCGATTCCCCGCTACGACTTCGCCATGGATCTGCGGCGCGCCGATCTGGCGGCGCTGCACATCAATCCGCGCGATTCGGTGTCGGTGCTCGCCGCGCATGTCGAGGCCAACGCCGGCGGCCGCTCGCTCGACGATCTCAACGGCGTGATCCGCGTCACGGACGCTTCGTATCGCTACAACGACAAGAGCGTCGACACGCGCAGCATCGAGATCACGGGCGAGAACTCCGAGCACAGCAAGTTCGTCGAGCTGCGCTCCGACTTCGCCGATGTCACGTTCCGGTCGAAAACCAGCTACCGCACGGTGTTCCGCTACCTGCAGGAGAGCGCTCGGAAATACCTGCCCATATTGAGCGGACAGGGGCGCGATGCGCTTCGGAGCGGGCCGATGACCGCCGTGGCCGACGACTATTCGCTGCTTTCGGTGCATGTCCGCGACTTCAATCCCGTGGCCGATGCCGTGGCGCCCGGGCTGCAGATCGCCGACGGGGCGACGCTGCAGCTGTTGTTCAATCCCGCCAGCGACAAGCTCTCGTTCAAGGCCCGCGCCGAGTATGTCGAGCGGCAGCGCCTGCTCGCCACGCGGCTCAATGTCAATGCTTCGAACCGCGACGACTCGCTCGCGTTCTACGCTTCGGCCGAAGACCTCTATGCCGGGGCACTGCATCTGCCGCATCTCTCGGTCACGGGCGGCGCCAGACAGAACCGCATGCAGCTCTCCACCGGGTTCGAGGATTCGGTGCGGCGCTTCTCGGGGTTGATCGGGTTGCGCACCGAGACCCGCGAACGGAAGTCGGGCGGGCAGACGATCGATCTGCGGATTCTGCCCTCGCACATCACCCAGGGCGACAAGCGGTGGCGGATTTTCGCCGACAGAATCCAGGTCGACACCTCGCGCATCGTCGTCGACCGCTTCCGGGTGTCGAGCGGCGACCAGATTCTGGCGCTCGACGGCGTAGCTTCGCGCAGCCGCGACGATTCGGTGACGCTCCGCCTGCGCAATTTCGATCTGGCGCCTTTCACGCAGATCGCCTCACGCATGGGCTATGCGATCGAGGGGCGCACCAACGGCAGCGCCACCATGAAGTCGGTCTTGCGCGGCGGCGAGTTTCGCGCCGACATCCTTTTCGACAGCGTGGAGGTCAACGCCATCGCCGCTCCGCCCATGCGGCTGACTTCGAAGTGGGATTTTTCGCGCAACCGCGCCGGCGTGTCGATCGCCGACCGCATCAAGGGCGATACGCTCGTGCGGGGCTATTTCGCGCCCGACCGGATGCGCTATTATGCCCGGCTGAAGATCGACAGCCTCGACATGGGGCTGCTCGATCCGGTACTCGCCGGGGTGATCTCCTCCACCCGGGGCCTCGCCTCGGCCGATCTGGTGCTGCAGGGCGAGCACCGCAATGCCGACCTATCAGGCCGGGTGCGGGTGCGGGGCCTTTCCACGCTGGTCGACTTCACGCGGGTCGCCTATTCGGTGCCCGAGGCCGTGCTCGACGTCAAGGGCAACCGCTTCCGCGCGGCGAACGTCGCCGTGTTCGATCCCGAGGGCAACCGGGGGCGTTTGGACGTGGAGCTGAACTTGCAGCATCTTTCCAACATCGCCTACGACGTGCGCGTGGCGCCCGACCGGATGCTGGTGCTCAACACCACGGCGCAGGACAACGACTATTTCTACGGCCGCGTCTATGCCACGGGCCTGGCCCGCATCGCCGGCGACAAGGGGCAGGTGGGGATGGACATCGCCGCCTCGACCGACGATGATTCGTTCTTCGCCATGCCGCTTTCCAGCAAGTCGAACATCTCCTATGCCGATTTCGTGGTCTTCGAGAAACCGATGTCGGTCGATACGCTCGACCGGGTGATGCGCAAAAAACTCTCGTTCGAGCGCAAGCGGCGCCAGAAGTCGGCCGACGGCAACCGCATGGAGATCGCCATGGCGCTCGACGTGCGGCCCAACGTGGATGTGGAGCTGTCCGTGTCGGGCAATACGGTCAAGGCCCGCGGAGCAGGTACGCTCAACCTGCAGATCAGTCCGCGCTCCAACGTCTTCGAAATCTACGGCGACTATACGATCCAGGAGGGCAGCTACCTGCTTTCGCTGCAGAACATCATCAACAAGCGGTTCACCATCGAGAGCGGCTCGTCGATCCAATGGACGGGCGGCCCGCTGGACGCCGTACTGGACATCGACGCCATCTACAAGCTCAAGGCGTCGTTGCAGCCCCTGCTGCAGGGTACGCTTACGACCGACAAGCTCTCCACCGACCGCTCGGTGCCCGTGGAGTGCGTGATCCATCTGGGCGACCGGCTGTCGAATCCGGCGGTGTCGTTCGACGTGCATGTGCCTGCGCCCGATCCCGAGACGCAGGTGCTCATCTCCAATGCGCTCAACACCCCCGAGTCGGCCAACATGCAGTTCCTCTATCTCTTGTTGTTCAACAGTTTCCTGTCCGAGAACAATGCGGCTTCGAGTTCCAATATCGGCGCTTCGGTCTCGGCCGCCACGGGTCTGGAGTTCCTCTCCAACCAGTTGAGCAATCTGCTTTCGATGGATGACTACAACCTGGTGATCCGCTACCGGCCCAAATCGGAGCTGACGGGCGAGGAGGTCGATTTCGGACTTTCGAAGAGCCTGATCGACGACCGGTTGATCGTCGAGGTCGAAGGCAACTATCTGATAGACAATAAACAGGCGGTCAATAGCTCGGTTTCCAATTTCATGGGCGAAGCCTATGTCACCTATCTGATCGACCGGGCCGGGGCGCTCAAACTCCGGGCGTTCACCCAGACGATCGACCGTTTCGACGAGAACCAGGGTTTGCAGGAGACCGGCATCGGCATATATTACAAGGAGGATTTCAACAATTTCCGCGATCTGCGCCGCCGCGTCAGGGAGCGTTTCACCAACAAGAAGCGCCAGGCCCGCCGCGCCGCCCGCAAAGCGGAACGGGAAGAGCACGAAAACTTAAATAAATAACTTGTTTATGATGACTTTTTTGCAGGCTGCCGAAGCGGCGGCCATGAGCGAGGAAACCCGCATGGGTTTGTGGACTTTGTTTACCAAGGGCGGCTGGCTGATGTGGCCGCTGCTGGTGCTGGGCGGCGTGACGATCTTCATCTTCGTGGAGCGGTTCATGGCTATCCGCAAGGCTTCGGTGCTGGACATGAACTTCATGAACCGCATCCGCGACTATATTTCCGACGGTAAGATCGGCGTGGCCGTCAATCTGTGCCGCAAGACCGACACCCCCGTGGCCCGCATGATCGAGAAGGGCATCGTCCGCATCGGGCGCCCCATGAGCGACGTGCAGACGGCCATAGAGAACGTCGCCAATCTCGAAGTCTCGAAGCTGGAAAACGGGCTGCCGTTCCTGGCCACGATCGCCGGCGGTGCGCCGATGATCGGCTTCCTGGGTACGGTGCTCGGCATGGTGCAGACCTTCATGGACATGTCCGCCGCCGGCGGTACGGTCGACCTGGGGCTGCTCTCCAGCGGCATGTACGTGGCCATGGTCACCACGGTCATGGGTCTGCTGGTCGGCATTCCCGCCTATTTCGGCTACAACTATCTGGTGGCGCGCATCGAGAAGCTGGTGTTCCGCATGGAGGCCAATTCGATCGCGTTCATGGATATCCTGAATCAACCCGTTCAAAAATAGCGCATTATGGCAATCAAACACGGCTCGAAAGTCGACAAGTCGTTTTCGGCTTCGTCGATGACCGACTTGATGTTCCTGTTGTTGCTGTTTCTGTTGATCGCGACGACGCTCATCAATCCCAACGCCTTGAAACTGATGCTGCCCAAGAGTTCCAACCAGCTCAAGGACAAAGCCATGACCACCGTGTCGATCCAGCAGAGCGGCAATTCCTACAACTACTATGTGGAGCTGGAGCGTGTCGACGGCATCCGGGGCGTCGAACGGGCGCTCCGTACGCGGCTCGACGGGCAGCCGGAGGCCACCGTGTCGCTGCATTGCGACAAGACCGTGGCCGTCGACGAGGTGGTCAAGGTGATGAACATCGCCAAGGATAACGGCTACAAGCTGATCCTGGCGACAACGGCTAACTGATGTATTACTACGACCCGAACGATAGAAGCCCGCGACGTTGGGCGATCGTCGCCGCGGCGCTCTATGCCGCGGTGTTGGGCGGCGTGCTGGCTGTCGTGACGTTCGACTTCACGCCCGTGGTGCGGAAACCCGGCGACACGATCTTCGTGGAGTTCGTCGAACCGCCTGTCGTGCCCGATCCGCCGAAGCCCGTCAAGCCGGCGTCGCAGGCGCGGGTGCACGATGCGCCTGCTCCCGAGGAGCGCACGGCGCAGATCAAGGGCGCCGAGCCGGAAACCCGTACGCCCAATCCCAAGGCACTGTTCGACATGAACAAGAGCGGCGCCGACGAACCGGCCGACGCCGGCAACCGTCATGCCCGCGAGGGCGAGGAGCAGGCTTCGGGAGTCGGCCCCGGAGCGGATGCCGAGGGGCTGGATCAGCTCGACAAGGGGCTGCAGGGGCGCGGTCTGGTGGGGCATCTGCCGCGGCCGTCCTATCCCGGCGCCAAGAGCGGCAAGGTCGTTGTGCGGGTCACTGTGGGGCCGCGAGGCGACGTCGCGAGCGCTGCGTTCGAACCGAAAGGATCCACCACCAGCGACCCGCAGCTGGTCGCTGCCGCTTTGGCTGCCGCCCGCAAGGCCCGCTTCACCGAGAGCCGTGCCACGGTGCAGGGCGGAACCATAACGTATGTATTCCGAATGAACTGAAACATATCGGCTGTTTTCGAAAGTCGATACATATATATAATATATCCTTGTTATGATGCGGATTCATAGATTTTTTCTGTTTTTTATCGGTATGTCGGTCATGGCAACGACACTCCCTGCCGCTGCCGGCTCTATTCGAGAGCGGGCAGCGGTTCGTCCCGATGCCGGAGAACCGTCGGCCGGGCAGGGCGCCCGTCTGGTGCTGCCGGTCGCGACATATGATTTCGGCGACGTGCCTCGCAAGGGCGGCATGCTGACGCGGGATTTCGTTTTCCGCAACGAGGGTTCCGCGCCGCTGGTGATCGTGCGCGTGCTCACGTCGTGCTCGTGTTTCAAGGCTTCGTTCCCCAAGCGTCCCGTAGCTCCCGGCGACGAGGGGGTTATCCGCGTCACTTACGAGCCGCTCAAGAGCGAGCCGGGCACTTTCAACAAGGTGCTGCAGATCTATTCCAATTCGGTCGGAGGGCGCGAAGTCATCACCGTGCAGGGCAATTCGGTAGAGTGAATGCCCCGTCGCACCACGACCTATAGCCGGGCAGAGTACCCTTTTCGCAATTCCCGTTCAATCTTCGATTTCTATGTCGCTTCTTTTTGTCAATGCCACGATTTTGCCGATGACCGGCGGTCATCGACCCCATACCCTTTGCGGCGCTTTGGGCGTCGCGGGCAACCGTATCGCTTTCGTTTCCGACGATCCGCGTCAGGAGGAGGCGTTCCGCGCCGCGCATCCCGACGTCCGCGTCGTCGACTGCCGGGGCAAGCTCCTCATGCCGGGGCTGATCGACACCCATTGCCATGCGGCCATGACCCTGCAGCGCAGCTATGCCGACGACATTCCGCTCATGACGTGGCTCAACGACTACATCTGGCCTTTCGAGGCGCGGCAGACGGCCGACGACGTGGTGCTGGGCATGACGCTGGGCATCGCCGAGCTGTTGTTGGGCGGCGTCACATCGTTCGTCGACATGTATTACCACGAAAACCGCTGCGTCGAGACGGTCGACCGGCTGGGCATCCGCGCCGTGCTGGGCTGCAACTATTTCGATACCAACATCGACGAGGTCGTGCCCCAGATCGAGGAGGCCGCGGCGCTCGCAGCCGGCCGCGAACGGGTCCGCATCGCCGTGGCGCCCCATTCGCCCTATACGGTGTCGCCCGAGAATCTGCGGCGCGGCAAGGCGCTGGCCGACCGGCTGGGGCTTGCGATGATGACCCATATCGCCGAAACGCAGGACGAGATGCGCATCGTCCGCGAGCGTTACGGTCGTTCGTCGGTCGCGCATCTCGATGCGTTGGGGCTGCTCGATGAGCGGACGATCGGCGCCCATTGCGTCTGGGTCGACGACCGCGATATCGACATCCTGGCGCAGCGCGGCGTCATCGTGTCGCACAATCCGCAGAGCAATATGAAGATCGCGAGCGGCGTGGCGCCCGTTGCGCGCATGCTCGAACGGGGCGTGCGGGTGACGGTGGCGACCGACGGCACCTGTTCGAACAATGATCTGGATATGTTCGAGGAGCTGCGCACGGCGGCTTTCCTGCAGAAGTCGGCGACGGGCGATCCGCTGGTGCTGCCGGCCTACGAGGCGCTGCGACTGGCTACGGCCAACGGCGCCCGGGCCATGGGGCATCCCGACGGCGAGCTGGGTGTGCTGCAGGCCGGCGCTTTGGCCGACCTGATCGTCATCGACCTGCAGAAACCCCACCTGCAGCCGATCCACGATATCGTTTCCAATGTGGTCTATTGCGGCAAGGCCGCCGATGTCGACACGGTGGTCGTCGACGGGCGCGTGGTGGTCGAGCATCGTCGGATCGCGGGTCTCGATCTCGGGCAGCTCTACCGCGATGCCGCCGATGCGGTCGCCCGCATCACGAAAGGGTAGCGGGGAAGTATTCCGATAAGGTATTTCGGGAAAGCAGCGCATGCCGCAGTCGTTCGAACTGCAAGGCATGCGCTTTTTTTCGGGGCGGGCCGGTGGCTTTTCCGTGGTTCGGACTGTTCGATTGTTCGGTCGTATTGTCGCTTTCGGCGCAGAATTTGGAGAAATAGAAAACTTTTTTTGTTTCTAAAGTTTTCTTGCCTATCTTTGTGCCCGAATCGGCCGATTCCGAATCATGACGCAGAAAGAGCATATCATCGAGCAGACCATGCGGATGTTCGTCGCCCAGGGCATCAAGGCGGTGCGTATGGACGACATCGCGCAGCAATTGGGCGTGTCGAAACGCACGCTCTACGAGCTGTTCGGCGACAAGGAGGGGCTGTTGCATCTGGCCATGACTTGCTATTTCGACCATAATCGGAGTCATTGGGCCGAGGTGACCCGCGAGGCGGGCAACGTGTTGGAGTGGATGTTTCTGGTGCTCGACGACATGCTGGAGCATGCGGAGGCCACTTCACGGATGATGGAGAATCTGCGCAAGTTCTACCCCGAGGTCTACGGCAAGCTGGTGCGGGAGAGTTACGAGAAAAACCGTCAGGAGTTCCGCCGGATGCTCGAAGAAGGCATCGCCCAGGGCTTTTTCATCGAGGATATCAACATCGACCTGGCCGTCGCCGTTTTCTACCACACCGCCGAGGCCATCACCGCCCGGCGCAGTCTGGTGCTGCCCGAGGGCCTTTCGCAGCGCAGCGCTTTCCGGCAGATCGTCAGCACCTTCTTCCGCGGCGTTTCTACGGCCCGGGGGGGGGAGATCATCGACCGGCTCGTCAAGCGCTGGCACTCCGACAATCAGGAAAAACGAATCATTGAATAGTTAGCAGTATGAGAAAAGCGATTCTGACGCTCTGCCTCGCTGTCGCGGGCTGCTTCGGCGCTTCGGCGCAGTTGAAGCTCTCGCTGGCGGATGCGATCGACCTCGCGTTGAGCGAGAACCCCACCGTCAAGGTGGCCGAACTGGAGGTACAGCGGTTCGATTATGTCAAGCGCCAGACGTGGGGCAATCTGTTGCCGCAGCTCTCGGCTACGGGCAATTACCAGCGCTCGATCGTCAAGTCGGAGATGCGGGGCGGCATTTCGTTCGGCGCCGACAACACGTTCGCCGTGCAGGGCGATCTGACGCTGCCGCTTTTCGCGCCCCAGGTCTACCGCACCATGAAACTCAACGACACGCAGATGGCTGCGGCCGTCGAGGCGGCGCGCGGTTCGCGCATCGCGCTGGTCGCCGAGGTCAAGAAAGCGTTCTACAACATCCTGCTGGCCGAGCAGTCGCTCCAGGTGCTCCGCGAGTCGGAGGCCACCGTCCAGCGTACGGTCGACGACACCGAGCTGCAGCATCGCCACGGCCTGGCTTCGGAGTACGATCTGCTGACCGCCCAGGTTCAGTTGAGCAATCTCAAACCCACGATCCTGCAGACCGAGACGTCGATCCGTCTGGCCAAACTCCTGCTGAAGATGTATCTGTCGATCCCCGAAGAGATCGACATCGAGGTCGACGGGCAGCTCGATGCCATGCGCGATCAGGTGCTGGCCGGCACCGACGGTTTGTCGGACGACGTGTCGGAGAACTCCGACCTGCGGACGCTCGAACTGCAGGAGCGGCTCCTGCAACGTCAGCTCAAGGTGGCCAACGCCTCGCGCCTGCCGACCCTCGGGGCTTTCGGCTCGGCGACCTACACGGGCAACGACATGGAGCCGTTCATGGGTATGGGCGGCGACGACGGGACGAAGTATTTCTGGACGCATCCCATCTCCGTGGGCGTGCAGCTCTCGGTGCCCATCTTCGCGGGTCTTACGAAGATGAACAAGTCGCGCGAAATCAAGAACCAGATCGCCCAGATCGCCTTGCAGCGCACCTATGTCCGGCAGCAGATCGACGTGCAGATGCGCTCGGCGCTCAACGACCTGCTCACCGCCCGCGAAACGATGTTCGCCCAGGAGCGCACCGTGGAGCAGGCCCGCAAGGCCTATTCCATTTCCGACACGCGCTACCGCGCCGGTGCCGGGACGATCCTCGAACTCAACAGCGCCCAGCTCGCACAGACGCAGGCGCAGCTCAACTTCTCGCAAGCCATCTACGACTATCTGTCGGCCAAGGCCGAGTACGACCGGATCGTAGGGCGCGAAAAATAGCAAACGATTAAAATTACGACAATATGAAAAGATTAGCGATCGTTCTGTTGGCTGTCTCCGGCCTTTGCGCCGGATGTACGGGCCGGAAACCCGTCGCCGTCGTCGCAGACTCCGGCGTGCTCACCAAAAGCGTGGCCGTCGAGGCGGCTCCCGTGCGTCTGACCGAGGAGTTCACCTCCGAAATCGAGCCTTACAAGGAGAACGACATTACGCCCGCCGCCGCCGGCGTGCATATCGACCGGATTCTGGTCGAGGTGGGCGACAAGGTGCAGGCCGGGCAGCTTTTGGTGACGCTCGACCCCACGCAGTACACCCAGGCCCGCGTGCAGCTCAAGACCGTCGAGGACGACTACAACCGTCTGCTGCCCGTCTACGAGGCCGGCGGCATTTCGACCCAGCAGATCGAGCAGGCCAAAGCGCAGCTCGACATCCAGCGCGAGTCGGTGGCCAACCTCAAGAAGAACATCGAGGTGCGTTCGCCGATCGCGGGCGTCGTCACGGCCCGCAACTACGAGTCGGGCGACCTCTTTGCCGCGCAGCCGATCCTGCATGTCATGCAGATCGACCCGCTGAAGGTCATCGTCAACATTTCGGAGCAGTATTTCCCTAACGTCAAGGTCGGTATGCCCGTCGAGCTGAAGGTCGACATCTTCCCCGACCGCACGTTCACGGGCACCGTGTCGCTGATCTATCCCGCGCTCGATCCCGCCACGCGTACGTTCACGGTCGAGGTGCGCGTGCCCAACGCCGACCGCACGCTGCGGCCCGGCATGTATGCCCGCACGATCTTCGATCTGGGCGAGAAACAGGGTACGCTGGTGCCCGACGTCGCCATACAGAAGCAGGTGGGCACCGCCGAGCGCTATCTCTATGTCATCGTCGGCGATTCCGTGGCCGAGCGCCGCTCTGTGAAACTGGGTCGCCAGGTCGGCGACCGCATCGACGTCCTTTCGGGCGTGGAGCCGGGCGAGCAGGTCGCCGTCACAGCGCTCGCCAAGCTCTTCGACGGAGCTAAAGTCACCCTGAAACAGGATTAAACAGCCGCCGAGCCATGAAAATCTACGAAAGCGCGGTGCGCAAACCCATTTCCACGATTCTGCTGTTCGTGGGCGTGATCGTCTTCGGACTTTTCTCGCTCATGAACCTGGCCGTGGACCAGTATCCCGAGATCGAGATTCCGCAGATCTCGGTCATCACCATGTATCCCGGCGCCAATGCCGCCGACATCGAGACCAACATCACCCGCGTGTTGGAGGACAACCTCAATACGGTCAACAACCTCAAGAAGCTGACCTCCAAGTCGCAGGACAACGTGTCGATGATTACCGTCGAGTTCGAGTACGGTTCCGACCTGAGCGAGGGGGCCAACGAAATCCGCGACGTGGTGTCGCGCGTGCAGTCGATGCTGCCCGACGACGTGGACTATCCCACGATCTTCAAGTTCTCCACGTCCATGATCCCCGTGATGATGCTCGCCGTGACGGCCGAGGAGAGCTATCCGGCGCTCAACAAGATTCTCGACGACAAGCTCGTCAACGTGCTGAACCGGGTCGACGGCGTGGGTGCCGTCTCGATCGTGGGCGCTCCCGAGCGCGAGATACAGATCAATGTCGACCCCACCAAGCTCGACGCCTATGGTCTTTCGGTCGAGCAGCTGGGGCAGATCATCGCCGCCGAGAACGTCAACATCCCCAGCGGTACGATCGACATCGGCAACAACACCTTCAACATCAAGGCCGACGGCGAGTTCAAGCTCTCCGATGAGCTGCGCAAGGTCGTGGTCTCGAACCTCGGGGGCCGCACCGTGATGCTTACCGACGTGGCCGAGATCCGCGATACGCTCGAAAAAGCCACCATGGACGAGCGCATCAACGGCAAGCGCGGCGTGCGCGTGATCTTCCAGAAGCAGTCGGGATCGAACACCGTGGACATCGTCCATGAAATCCAGAGCCGCTTGCCCGAGATTCAGCGGTCGTTGCCCAAAGACGTCAAGATGGAGCTGATCTACGAGGCGTCGCAGGAGATCACCGACGCTATCGGGTCGTTGTCCGAAACGATCATGTACGCCTTCATCTTCGTGGTGCTGGTCGTCATGATCTTCCTCGGGCGCTGGCGAGCGACGTTCATCATCTGCATGACCATTCCCGTGTCGCTCATCTGTTCGTTCATCTATCTGTTCGCCACGGGGTCTACGCTCAACATCATTTCGCTCTCGTCGCTCTCGATCGCCATCGGTATGGTCGTCGACGACGCCATCGTGGTGCTGGAGAACATCACCACCCACATCGAACGCGGCTCCAATCCCAAAGAGGCGGCGATCTATGCCACCAACGAGGTGTGGCTGTCGGTCATCGCCACCACGCTGGTCGTCGTGGCCGTGTTCCTGCCCCTGACCATGGTGCCGGGCATGGCGGGCATCCTGTTCCGCGAGCTGGGCTGGATCGTGACGATCGTGGTCTGCGTGTCGACCACCGCGGCCATTTCGCTTACGCCCATGATGTCGGCTTACTTGCTGAAGATCGACGGCGGCGTCCACGACTACAAAGGTCTGGGCATCGTCTATAAACCGATCGACCGCGCATTGGCATGGCTCGACGAGGCCTATGCTCGGGCGCTGCGGTGGGTGGTGGGGCATCGCCGGATCACGTTCGGCAGCATGATGCTGCTTTTCATCGCGTCGCTGGGACTGCTGTCGCAGGTACCCACCGAGTTCTTCCCGCCCTCGGACAACAGCCGTATTTCGGCCACGATCAAGCTCGAACAGAACCTCTCGGTCGACTATACCGCTCGCATCGCGCGCGAAATCGACAGCATCATCTATGCGAAGTATCCCGAAGTGGTGATCGTGTCGGCTTCGTCGGGCGCCAACTCCTCCGACAACGCTTTCGCCGCGATGCAGACCACCGGTTCGCACATCATCAACTACAACATGCGTCTGAAGGATGTCGACGAACGTCAGCGTTCGATCTACACCATTTCCGACCTTTTGCGCGAGGAGTTGGATCGGATTCCCGAAGTGCGGCAGTATACCGTCACTCCGGGCGGCATGTCGGGCGGCATGAGCGGTTCGGCCACGGCCAACATCAAGGTGTTCGGTTACGACATGGATGTGACCAACGCCATAGCCAACGACCTGAAGGACAAATTGTCCGCTCTGGAGGGTACGCGCGACGTGCAGCTTTCGCGCGACGACCTCCGACCCGAATACAATGTCGTCTTCGACCGCGACCGTCTGGCCTACTACGGCATGAACAGCGCCACGGCGGCGCAGGCCGTGCGCAACCGCATCAACGGTCTCACGGCCTCCAAATACCGTGAAGACGGCGATGAGTACGACATCATCGTGCGTTACGGCGAGGAGTTCCGCACGCGGGTCGAGGATGTTGAGAACATCACGCTCTATAACATGCAGGGCCGCCCCGTGAAGCTCAAGGAGGTGGGCCGGGTACAGGAGGAGTACGCCGCACCCGAGATCCAGCGTGAGAACCGTCAGCGCATCATCACCGTGCAGTCGACCCTGGGTGCCGGCGTGGCGTTGGGCGATGTCGTGGCCGAAATCCAGGAGTTGATCGCCGACTATCCGCTGCCCGACGGCGTCGACCTCGAAGTGGGCGGTACGGTCGAGGATCAGGGCGACGCGTTCCGCGACCTGTTGACGCTCTTCGCGTTGATCGTCGTGCTGGTCTACATCGTCATGGCCACGCAGTT
>CAYSJF010000025.1:0-19182 GCA_964431265.1 uncultured Alistipes sp.
GCCTGCAGGGCGGCGGCACGAACTTCGACGCCAAGACGCGCCGCAACTCGACCGACCCCGAAGACCTCTTCATCGCCCACATCGCCGCCATGGATGTCATGGCCCGCGCGCTGCTGATCGCTGCCGATCTGCTGGAGCACTCGCCCTACGAGACGATGCTCAAGGAGCGCTACGCTTCCTATGACAAGGGCGAGGGCAAGGCTTTCGAGGAGGGCAAGCTCACCCTGGAGCAGGTGGCCGACTACGCTCGCAAGCACGAACCCGTCCAGCACAGCGGCAAGCAGGAGCTGTACGAGGCCATCGTGAACATGTACCTCTAAAATTCCCGTTCGGAGCGGAGGGCCGCAAGCGCTCCGCTCCGATTTTTCGAACCTACCTAAAACTTCGACAAAATGACCGATCGAAAAGACGGCAGTCTGTTCTATCTGCTCTCCATCGTATTGGTGGCGATCATCGGCGGACTGCTCTTCGGCTACGACACCGCGGTGGTGTCGGGTGCCGAAAAAGCCCTCGAAAACTTCTTCCGCAGCGGCCTTGGCGACCTCTACACCTCGGGGTGGCACGGGTTCACCGCGTCGAGCGCCCTGCTGGGCTGCGTGCTCGGCGGTGCGATCTCCGGATTGCTCGCGTCGCGCTTCGGCCGCAAACGCTCGCTGCTCATCGCCGCGGTGCTTTTCTTCATCTCGGCGCTGGGGTCGTGGTGCCCCGAAAGCGGGCTGCTGCCCTACGGCGAGGCGTCGCAAACGCTGCTCGTGGTGTTCAACTTCTACCGCGTTCTGGGCGGCGTGGGCGTGGGTCTGGCTTCGGCCGTGTGCCCGATGTACATCGCCGAAATCTCGCCCGCGAAGATTCGCGGTACGCTCGTTTCGTGCAACCAGTTCGCCATCATCTTCGGCATGCTGGTGGTCTACTTCGTCAACTACATGATCCGCAACTCGTTGGGCGATACCGCCGAAGCGATCCAGACGGCCATGGACGCCATAGGCTGGCGCCGCATGTTCGTGAGCGAGGCGTTCCCCGCCGGCATCTTCGGGCTGCTGGTGTTGCTGATTCCCGAGACGCCGCGTTTCCTGGCGCTCAAGGGCCGCGACGAGAAGGCCTATTCGATCCTGTCCCATATCAACGGCGCTGCAGAGGCGCAGCATATCCTGCAGGAGATCAAGGCCACGGTGCACGAGAAGCGCGAAAAACTCTTCACCTACGGCGTGGCGGTCATCGTCATCGGCGTGCTGCTGTCGTTCTTCCAGCAGGCCGTGGGCATCAACGTGGTGCTCTACTATGCGCCCCGCATCTTCGAGAATATGGGCGCTTCGGGCGACGCTTCGATGATGCAGACGGTGGTCATGGGCGTGGTGAACATCATCTTCACGGTGGTGGCGATCTTCACGGTCGACAAGATGGGCCGCAAGCCGCTGCTCATCGTCGGTTCGACGGGCATGATGATCGGTATGATCGCTTTGGCGGCGCTGTCGTTCACCGACTCGATCGGCACGACCGCGCTGGTCTTCATCATCGTCTACACGGCGTCATTCATGATGTCGTGGGGGCCGATCTGCTGGGTACTGATCGCCGAAATCTTCCCCAACACCATCCGCTCGCAGGCCGTGGCCATAGCCGTGGCGGCGCAGTGGATCTCGAATTTCCTGGTCTCGGCGACGTTCCCGTCGTTGAGCGCCTGGAGCATCGGCGGTACCTACTGCATCTATGCCCTGATGTCGCTGCTCTCGGCGCTTTTCGTGTGGCGCTGGGTGCCCGAAACCAAGGGCAAGACGCTGGAGGAGATGTCGCAGCTGTGGAAAAAATAGAACGCGGACTTCCCTTTTCGGAGGGAGACGAATTTTCTTCGTTCCGGGACTTTATGGTTCCGGAACGATTTTTTTATTATCTTTGCCCCGACATTTCGAAGGGGTGCCTTACTATCAGGCTGAGATTATACCCATTGAACCGGACACGGGTAATGCCGAAACCGGGAAAAGCGTAAATCGACACACATACCCCTTTTCATTCTTTAACCCAAATTAAAGTATCTATGAAAAGGTTTTTGTTCTTTATGGCGGCGCTGGCCTTGTGGCAGGGTGCGCAGGCCGGAAACATCGTCGTGCGGACATCCGAGGAGACACGGGTTGCCGACGAAGCTCGTCCCGACGATTCCGTCCGCATGTATCGGTTGCAGGAGATCGAGGTGACGGCCACGCGCGCCACCGGCACGACTCCCGTGGCGCAATCGACTCTTTCGCGCGAGCAGATCGCCCGCAACGGCTTCGGCTACGACATTCCCTCGGTGCTGGCGCTCACGCCCTCGATGATCGCCACCAACGAGACGGGCATCGGCATCGGCGGCACGTCGATGCGCCTGCGCGGCACCGATGCCACGCGGCTCAACGTCACGATCAACGGCGTAGCGATGAACAATCCCGATTCGCATTCGATGTATTGGTACGATACGCCCGACCTCATCTCGGCCGTAGGCGACATGCAGGTGCAGCGCGGCGCCGGCATCTCGACCAACGGCACGGGGGCGTTCGGCGGCGCGGTGAGCATGACCACCGAGGCGCTCTCCACCGAGTTCGGCGGCTCGGCGTCGCTCTCCTATGGGTCGTACAACACCAACAAGCAGGCCGTGCAGCTTTCGTCGGGGCTTTTGGGCGGCCATTGGGCTTTGGACGCACGCTTCACGCACATCGGTTCCGACGGCTACATCGACCGCGGCTCCACCGACCTGAAATCCTACATGTTCCAGGCGGGGTATTACGGCGGCAATACGATGCTCAAGTTGGTGTCGTTCGGCGGCAAGGCCAAAACCTACCTCACCTACAACGGCGTGACGAAAGAGGAAATGGCGCTCTACGGCCGCCGCTACCACACGAGCGGGCAGTATGCGACCTCCGACGGCCCCCACGTGCTGGCCGACGGCTCGCATGTCGACTATTACGACGACCAGACCGACAACTACCTGCAGATCAACAATCAGCTGCTGCTGAACCACCGCTTCGACGACCGCTGGACGATGAACGTCACGGCGTTCTACACCTACGGCTACGGCTATTACAAGCAGTATAAGGACAACGCGAAGCTCGTGGAATACGGATTCCCGGACGAGACGGCTTTCGACGCTGCGGGCAACAAGGTGCGCAAGGACTTGATCCGTCGCAAGGTGATGCGCAACCACCTGGGCGGCGTGAATGCCGCGGCTCACTACCATGTGCGGAAAGCGGACGTTTCGTTCGGCGGCTCGTACAGCTACTATTCGTGCCCGCATTGGGGCGATCTGGAGTGGGTCGACGGCATGGAGGCCTCGCAAATCGGCGGCCGCTGGTACGACAACGATGTCGACAAGCACGACGCCAACCTCTTCGGGCGCGTCGACTGGAGGGTGGCCGAGGGGCTGCACCTCTTCGCCGACCTGCAGTACCGCTATGTGAGCTACAAGGCCTGGGGCGTGAACGACAACTATGTGTCGTCGTTGGTGGGCATGCAGCCCATCGACGTGGACAAACAATATCACTTTTTCAATCCGCATGCGGGCGTGAATTACACCCGGGGCTGCCACACGCTCTATGCGTCGTTCGCCGTGGGGCAGAAAGAACCCACGCGCGGCGACTTCACCGACCGCTACATGTATGCCGACGACGACAGCTATCCTTCGTCGGAGAAGATGTTCGACTACGAGATCGGCTACCGTCTCGAACTGCCGGCCGTGACCGTCGGAGTCAATCTCTACTATATGTATTACCGGAACCAGCTGGTCAAGACCGGCCGCATCAACGACAACTACGATGCGCTGAACGTCAACGTGCCCCGGAGCTACCGCCGCGGCATCGAGCTGTCGGCCGCCTGGCGCGCGCTGCCGTGGTTCACGATCGGGGCCGACGCCACGTTCTCGCAGAACCGCATCGAGAACTATGTGGACAAGGTGGTGGACTATGCCGTCGCGGGCGATGTGACGGACGACGGCTACGGCTATCTCACCCGGGAAATGGGCACCACGCGCATCTCCTATTCGCCCGAAACGATGGGGTCGGTGTTCCTCGATTTCCACATCCGGGGTTTCGAAGCCCTGCTGCGCACGCAGTATGTCGGCGAGCAGTATTTCACCAATTTCGCCGATCCCGACATGCGTCTCGACAGCTATTGCGTGACCGACCTCAATCTGGGCTACACGCTCCGCACCCGTGCGGCCCGCAGCGTGCGGTTCGGAGTGGCGATCTACAATCTGTTCGACCGAAAGTATGCCAGCAACGGCTACGGCTGGTCGGAGGCCTACGACGGGGTGCGCACCGACCATGCGTACTACTTCCCGCAGGCGCCCCTGCATGTATTGGCTAACGTGACGGTCAGATTCTAAGCGATTCGATGCGGCCTGCGCCGTTGCCGTCGGAGACAGCCGGCAGGAGCAGTCGCCTGCGCTGCGTCATATGGATGAGTTCGGATAGAATAATTTTTTAAAGTTGGATACGAAACTTTTGCTGCAGATCGTCGGTGTCGTGCTCGGGCTGCTCTACCTCTGGTTGGAGTACCGGGCCGACATCCGGCTGTGGATCGTGGGGCTGGCGATGCCCGCGGTGCATGGCGTGCTCTACTACCGCTCGGGACTCTATGCCGACTGTTCGATGCAGGTCTACTATGTCCTGGCAGGGCTTTATGGCTGGATCGTGTGGCGCAATGCACCGAAAAAGAGGTCGGAGAGCGCCCGCATCGGCCACATGCCCTGGCAGAAAGTGCCTGCTCTCGTCGGCGTCTATGCGCTCCTGCATGCGGCCATATATTGGGTGCTGGTGCGGTTCACCGACAGCGCCGTGCCGTTCTGGGACAGCCTGACCACGGCCCTCTGCATCGTGGCTTACTGGATGCTCTCGCGCAAGTGGGCGGAGCAATGGCTCGTGTGGCTGGCGGTCGACCTGACGACGGTGGGGCTGTACCTCTACAAGGACATCCCCCTCACGGCCGGTCTCTATGCCCTCTATTCGGTGCTCGCCGTGGCCGGATACCTGCGCTGGAGACGACTGGCCGCGAAATCCGGTCGTGGGGGAGCGGCGTAGCGCTATTCCGGTATTCCGTGCTGCGCGACATAGGCAAGCAATCCTTCGCGCAGGGCTTTGGGCGTTACGTTGGTGCGCAACACCAGCAGATAGGAGTTGCGGATCTGCTCGCGCAGGAATGCGTCGGGCAGGTCGCCGTCGGTGCGGATGCCGTTCCAATGCCGCTTGTTGAAGTGCCAGGCGACATCCACTTCGGGATACTGCTCGCGCAGTCGCAGCGCTTCGTCGGGGTCGCACTTCACGGCGATGTGCCCGAACTCCGCCATGTCGGCGCAGGCATACATCTTGCCGCCCACCTTGTAGACCAGCGTCGTCTCGTCGAACGGCGTCGACTCTTCGGTCATCGGCAGCGACAGGCAATAGTCGCGGAATTCCAATATGTCCATACGGCAAAGATAGCGTTTTTTGGCACACGGATTGCGGAACGGCTGGAAAGTAAAACCAAAATCGAGGTAAACAATGAAAAAAATTCTCCTCAGCCTCTCTCTCCTGGCCCTGACCGCCACGGGATTCATCGGTTGCTCGCCGCGCCGCCAATGGAACCACGAAGAACGCAAGGCCATGCGCGAGGCGCTGCGCGACTATCGCCGGATGGCCTATTTGGACGACCTGACCGACGACGAGTATGTGATCTTCACCGACGGGGTGGCTGCCGATCTGGAGGCCTCCTATCCGGTCTATGCGACTTTCATCCGGATGCCGGGCGTCAACGACACGGTGGACATGGTGGTCGTGACGGCGATCGTCGACGAACTCAACGCCGATGCGCGCAACATGCGTCACATCTACCCCTATCCCTATCTGGTGGCACAGGGCGTGCTGCCTGCAGGGCTGGATCACGAGCAGCAGCGCCAGTTCTACAACTGCTTCGCCTACAAGGTCAACAGCGCCTACCAGACCATGACGCAGTTCTTCAACGCCGTGCTGGCCGACACGACCGACCACTCGCGCATCCGCCGGCTCGAAAGCCAGTGCGCCAACGATCTCTTCGACTGGACGGTCGCCGAGGTCGACATCGTGGAGTTCGATTAGAGAACCGAGCGGAAGATTTCGGCGTTTTTGCCCGACCGATAGCGTATAGCCGACAGCGAATGGATTTCGTTGTCGGCTATTTCGCTGTGTGCGCCCTGTAGAATTCGGCTCCCACGACGATGCGGATCGCCTTGTGGAGTACGGAGAACTCCAGCGGCGTTTCGCCCAGCAGCTCGCCGTCGGCTTCGACCGAGACTTCGGGCGACGACTCGATGCGGATGCGGCTGCCGCGCTCCTGGAGGATGTGGCGGATGCGGTAGATGCCGCCGTTGAACAGATAGTGGAAGCGGAAAAGCACGTGCCAGAAGTGTATGGGCCGAACCAGCGACAAGTCGAGCATGCCGTCGTCGGCCACCGCTTCGGGCAGCTGCTGGATGCCGCCGCCGTTGTACTTGCAGATGCCTATGGCGACCGACAGCAGCAGATCGTTGTAGACCAGACGGTCGTCGACCCACACCTTGACGCCCGTCGACTTGTAGCCGAAATAGGAGCGGATCAGGCACCACGTATAGCGCCAGCGGCTTCGGTGCCCCTTGTTCCTCAAGTGGGTGAGCTTGCGGATCACCTGTGCGTCGAATCCCGCGCCCGCCACATTGGCGATGTAGCGGGTTTGGCGATAGTGCGACTCTTCGTAGGAGACCACGCCCACGTCCTGCAGGAACGAGAGACCCTCGCGGATCGCCGCCACGGCTTCGTGGTAGCGGTTTGAGATGCCGAACGTGCGCACCCAGTCGTTGCCTGTGCCCACGGCGATCACGGCCAGCAGCACTTCGTCGGGCCGCACCTCCTGCTGGATGAAAAGGCCGTTGACCGCTTCGTGCAGCGTGCCGTCGCCGCCCACCACGATGATGTGGCGGTAGCCCTCGCGCACGGCCGTCACGGTCAGCTCCGTGGCATGGAACTTATGCTCGGTGAAGACCGGTTCGCAGAGGATGTGCGCATCGCGCAGATGCTTGGATATCTGCGGGAAGTCGTCGAGTCCGCGTCCGCCGCCCGCTACCGGGTTGACGATCGCGAACCATTTGGTGCGGGGCTGTTCCACGGGCCTCTATTTTCGGGGTATGTGGGCCAGCGTGCGCACCAGAAAATCGTAGAACCGCGCTACCGAGGCGATCTCGACCTTTTCGTCGGGCGAGTGGGGGTAGCAGATCGTCGGGCCGAACGAAATCATGTCCAGACCGGGGTGCGAGCCGCCGATGATGCCGCATTCCAACCCCGCGTGAATCGCCGTCACGGCGGGTTTCGTGCCGTAGAGCTGTTCGTAGGAGGCGGTCATGGCCTTGAGGATCGGCGAGTCCATGTCGGGATTCCAGCCGTCGTAGCTGCCGGTCAGTTCCGTTTCGGCCCCCGCCAGCGCGAATACCGCGGCGATGGCTTCGCCCAAAGCCTCTTTCTCGCTGCGCACCGAACTGCGCAGCAGGCATTGCAGCTCGATCTTCGAGCCGTCGGAGACCACGCGGGCCAGGTTGGTCGAGGTCTGCACCAGCCCCGGCATGGCCGTCGACATGCGCACGACGCCGTCGGGGCAGCCGACCACGGCCCGGGTCAGGCGGGTCGCCGCGTCGGCGGGGATGATGCGCTGCGGCGCGTCGCACGCTTCGAGCCGGATCGCGATCGTATCCTCGATGCCGGCGAACTCGGCGACGACGGTCTTTTCATAGGCCGCCACGGCTTCGGCGAAAGCGGCCTGATTCGCTGCGGGTATGAGGATTACCGCTTCGGCTTCGCGCGGAATGGCGTTGCGCAGCCCGCCGCCGTCGACCGAGGCGAGCAGCAGCCCCAGCCGGTCGGCCTGGGCGTTGAGCAGCCGGAACAGCAGCTTGTTGGCGTTGGCGCGCTGGGCGACGATCTGGATGCCCGAGTGGCCGCCCTTCAGCCCCTTGACCGTCAGCCGTGCCGCCTTGAAATCGCCTGCGGGTACGGGTGCTGCCGTGTAACCGAACGCGATGTTGGCGTCGACTCCGCCGGCGCAGCCCACATACAGCTCGCCCTCGGTTTCGGAGTCGAGGTTCAGCAGGATTTCGCCCTGCAGGGTGCCGGGCTGCAGGCCGAAAGCTCCGTCCATGCCGGTCTCTTCGGTGGCTGTGAACAAGGCTTCCAGCGGGCCGTGCACCAGCGTGTCGTCTTCCAGAACGGCCAGAATCGCCGCCGCACCGATGCCGTTGTCGGCCCCCAGGGTCGTGCCGTCGGCCGTGACCCAGCGCCCGTCGATGTAGGCGTCGATCGGGTCGGTCGTGAAGTCGAAGCGTTTGTCGTTGTTCTTTTGCGGCACCATGTCGAGGTGGGCCTGCAGCACGACGCCTTTGCGGTCTTCCATGCCGGGCGATGCCGGTTTGCGCACGTAGATGTTGTGCGCGGCGTCTTCCCGGCACTCCAACCCCAGCGAGCGGGCGAAGCCGAGTACATATTGGCGGATTTTCTCTTCGTGGCCCGAGGGACGCGGAATGCGCAGGATCTCGGCGAAATGTTTCCAGACAGCCGTCGGTTTGAGTGCGGATAAGTTTCTGTCCATAACAGGGGTATTTTTGATTATTCGTTGTTCGCTTTGTCGAATGCGTCGACGATCTGTTTGACCAAGGGGTGGCGTACGATGTCGCGCCTGTCGAATTCGACGATGCCGATCCCTTTCACCGGGCGCAGCAGCTCCATGGCCCGCACCAGACCGCTGTCGGTGCGGTGCGGCAGGTCGATCTGCGTGACGTCGCCCGTGACGATGAAGCGGGCGTTGGCGCCCATGCGCGTGAGGAACATCTTGATCTGCGCGAGGGTGGTGTTCTGCGCCTCGTCAAGGATCACGAACGCGTTGTCCAACGTCCGGCCGCGCATGTAGGCCAGCGGAGCGATCTGCACGGCGCCCTCCTCCATGAGTTTGACGAGCCGGGCGGGCGGAATCATGTCGTTGAGCGCGTCGTAGAGCGGCTGGAGATAGGGATCGAGCTTCTCCTTCATGTCGCCGGGCAGGAAGCCTAACTTCTCGCCCGCCTCGACGGCCGGCCGCGTGAGGATGATGCGTCGCACCTGGCGCTCTTTCAAGGCTCTGACGGCCAGTGCAATGGCTGTGTATGTCTTGCCCGAGCCGGCCGGCCCCACGGCGAAAAGCAGGTCGTTGCGGTCATACAGCTCGACCAACCGCTGCTGGTTGACCGTGCGGGCGCGCACGATGTTGCCGTTGTTGCCGTAGACGATCGCATTCCGGTCGATCTCCTGTTCGCGGGGCAGGCCCGCGGAGAAGCATTGGTCGACGACCTCCGCCGAAATATGCCCGTATTTGGCGTAGTAGGCCGCGAACTGCTCGAAGCGTTTGCGGAAACGCGCCGTTTCGGTCTCGGCGCCCAGCACCTTGAGCGCCGAACCGCGGGCGATGATCTTCAGCGCGGGATGCAGCGTCTTGATGCGGTCGAGGTAGACGTTTTGCGGCCCGTACAGCTCGCGCGGATCGACCCCTTCTACGAGAATCTCCTGAACGATCTCGGCCATGCCCTAAAAGAGGTAACCCACGCTCAAAGCTACGTTATAGGTGCGCAACTTGTCCAGCGAACGGCCGTCGGGCAGCACCACATCGCTCTTGGCCTTGAACTGGCCGTTGTAGCGCAGGTCGATGAGCATGTGCTTGAACAGCGTGACGCCGGCACCCACCGAATAGGAGAGCGTGGGGCGCACGCGGCCGAAGTCGACCTTGTCGCCGCCCGTCTTGTGCTTGCAGTCGTTGAGCACCGTGAAGACCGGGCCGGCGAAGATGCGCACGATGCGGATGGGTCGGAAAGCCGCCAACACCGGGATGTCGATCGAATTGGACTTGAGGTCGATTTCGTCGCCCCCTTCGGGCCGGATGCGCAGGCCCTGGCGGACATAGAGGATCTGCGGATCGACCGAGAACCAGCCGATCTTGAGCGAGGTGACGATGCCGGCCTGCCAGCCGAGCTTATTCTTGATGTCGGTTTTGTCCATCTTAGTGGTGTAGTCGGGGATGTTGATGCCGGCTATGGCGCCCCATTCCACCTTGACGGGTTGCGCTGCGGCGGTCAGGGCCGCCGAAACGAAGATGAAAGAAAGCAAAAGTTTGCGTAACATTTCTAATGATGAATTGTGAATTATGAATTGCGAATTTTCAATCGGAATGCCGCCCAAAGCATGTAGCCGATACAAGCCGCCACGAAAAGCATGCCCATGCGGGGATTGCCCGCCGTACGGATGAGGGCGCCGCACACCGGCCCCGAGAGCGCTCCGGCCGCTATGGCCATGATCGCCAGCCCGGCCACGCCGTTGGCGTGCTGCGGCTCGGCCTTGGTCGCCACGGCGTAGAAGGTGGCGAAGACGCAGGCCATGGCGAAGCCCAGCAGCCCGATCGCCGCGTAGATCGCCGCCTCGTTGCGCACGACGAGGAGCACCGCAGTCAACGCCAATGCCGCGGTCATGTTCCACCGCAGATAGCGCACGTCGGAGCAGCGCACCAGCACCCAGGCTCCGACCAGCGTGCCCACGATGCGGCAGGCGTAGAATCCCGTGGTGGTGAGGATCGACGAGGGGGCGTCGATCAGGCGCACCGACAGAAAACCGATGCCCACGTCGGCGGCGATGAAGCAGGCGATGCCCAGCGTCGAGAGCAGCACGGCGGGGTTGCGCAGCAGACGGAAACACTCCGCAAGCCCGAATGTCCGCCCGCTTTTCGGCGGCTCGGGCACCGAGGTCAGCTGCAGCCAGAGGCCTCCGAGGAGGGTCAGCGCCGCATAGATCGGCAGCAACAGCCGCCACGACCCCGTGGCTGCGACAAGCCCCGTGACGATGGGGGCGAGCAGCAGCAGCGAGGTGTTGCGGAAAATCTGGCCTACGGTCAGATAGCTCGTCATGCGCTCGCCCGGCACGAGGGTCGCCAGCAGCGGGTTGACTGCCACCTGCACGATCGTGTTGCCGATGCCCAACAGCCCGAATCCGGCGAAGTACCAGCCTAAGGCGCACCCCTTGCCCGCGATGAACGGCACCAGCAGCCCCGCGCAGGTGAAAGCGTAGCCCAGCAGGGCGGTCGCCTTGCGGCCGATGCGGTTCATCAGCGCCGCCACAGGTGCCGACAGGAGCAGGAACCACAGGAAAACCATGGCGGGCAGGAAGTTCACGGCTTCTTGCTGCGCGGCCGGAAAATCGGCGGCGATGCGGCCCGTGATGGGAGCTACGATGTCGCAGAATCCCATGATGAAGAAGCCCGCCAGGACGGGCGCCAACAGGCGTTTGTCTACTTTCTCGGTTTGCATTTTTACAAAGATACGTTTTTTTTGCCAAACGACGGCCCGCAGGCGAAAAATTAAATGCCGCCCGCTCCGTCTGCCGTCGTCCGGCCCGGATGTCCGATCAAAAATCCGACCGTGCATGCCGCCCGTCGTCCGAAGTGCGAGATTTTCAGCTTCGAATGCGGCGGGTTACGTAATTTATGATTATATTTACCTGACGAACCTCTTTATTTGACGAACTTCGGTTCGGACGAAGCAAACGGATTCCTTATGTTTTTCTTGCTTTCCATACCCTCGATCTCGCTGCCCTTGGAGGATCCGATCCTCAAGTTCATGCTCATCATGGCCATCGTGCTGGGCGCTCCGCTCGTGCTGAACCGGCTCAAGATTCCCTATCTGCTGGGGCTGATCATCGCCGGTGCGGTCATCGGCCCCAACGGGCTGAACCTCGTGTTGCGCGACAGCAGCATCATCCTTTCGGGCACGGCGGGGCTGCTCTACATCATGTTCCTTTCGGGGTTGGACATGGACATGAACGATTTCCGTCGCAACGGCTGGCGGAGTTTGGTGTTCGGGCTGTATACCTTTTCGGTGCCCATGATCTTCGGCATCGTGGCCGGACACTATATTCTGGGCTATCCGCTCTATTCGTCGATCCTGCTGGCGGGGCTGTTCGCTTCGCAGACGCTCATCGCCTATCCGATCGTCAGCCGCCTGGGCATCACGCGCGACCGGGCCGTGACCATCGCCGTGGGCGGCACGATCGTCACCGACGTGCTGGCGCTGATGGTGCTGACGGTGGTCGTGGGGCTGGCCACGGGCGAGGCCGACGGGGCGTTCTGGTATCGCTTCGGCTGCTCCGTGGCGGCGTGCGTGGCGGTCATCCTGCTGCTTTTCCCGGTGCTGGGACGGTGGTTTTTCAAACGGTGCAGCGACAACGTGTCGCAATACGTGTTCGTGTTGGTCATGGTTTTTCTGGGGGCCTATCTGGCCCAGATAGCGGGGCTGGAACCCATTATCGGAGCGTTTCTCGCCGGACTGGCCATGAACCGGCTCATTCCCGGCACCTCGCCTTTGATGAACCGCATCGAGTTCGTGGGCAACGCGATCTTCATCCCGTTTTTCCTGATCGGCGTGGGCATGTTGATCGACTACCGGGCTTTCTTCCGCAGCTGGGAGAGCATCGAGGTGAGCGTGGTGATGATCGTCATGGTGACGGCGGCCAAATACCTCGCGGCCTGCCTGACGCAGAAGACGTTCCGCCTCTCCCGCGACCAGCGGACGCTGCTGTTCGGATTGAGCAGCGCCCATGTGGCGGCCACGCTGGCGGCCGTGATGGTGGGTTACAACGTGGTGCTGGGCTACACGCCCGAGGGCGAGCCGATCCGCCTGCTGAACGAAGCGGTGCTCAACGGTACGATCCTCATGATCCTGGCCACCTGCACCATCTCGACGTTCGCCTCGCAGCGCGGCGCCCACAACATCGCCGTCGAGGGGGCGCAGGGCGTGCCGGAGCGCGGAGTGGGCGAGCACGTGCTGATTCCGGTCGCCCGCAAGGAGGGGATCGGCGAGCTGGTGGGATTGAGCATCGCGCTCACCAAGCAGAAGTACCGCAGCCTCTATGCGCTGAACGTCATCGACAACCGCACGGACGATCCCGAGCTGAAGAAACGTTCGCAGGCGCTGCTCGACACGGCCGCCATGGCCGCTGCCGCCGCCGACATCCACATGCACCGGCTGCAGCGCTACGACGTGAACATCGTCAATGCCATAGTCAGCGCGGTGCGCGAACGCAACATCACCGACCTGGTGCTGGGCATGCACCGCTCCACGCCGGGCGCCGGACTCCCGATTCCGGGCATCCCGGGCATCGCCACGGCGGCGGCTCTGGGCAAAACCCTGTCGGCTGTGCTGGGGCAATGCAACGTGACGACGTTCATCTACCGTCCGATGCAGCCGTTTCCGACCATTCGGCGCCACATGGTGGTGGTGCCGCGGCGTGCGGAACTCGAAGCCGGATTCCAGGCCTGGCTGCTGCGGCTCCGTCACTTGGCGCACGACACGGGAGCGCAGCTGATCTTCCATGCCCCGGCACAGACGATCGAGCGGCTGCGCGGAAGCCGTCGCAAGAAGGATATCGCCCGCTATGTCATCCGCGATGCGGGCTGGGACAATCCGGCCGCGCTGCTGCCCGAACTGCGGCACGACGACTGTCTGTGGGTGGTGATGAGCCGCCGCGACCGCATCTCCTATCAGACGGGCATGAGCCGCATGCCCGCCTATTTGGACGAAACGCTGACCGATAACAATTTCGTGCTGGTCTATCCCGTGCAAGCCGGCAATGCCGAGCCGCAAGGCATATTCAACATGAACTTGGGGTAGAATGGCGCTGCTAAAACGATTTTTAAATCGTTTTAGCAGCGCTGAATAATCCGCACGACTTCAGGATTGCATAGGGTTTTTCATAATCATTGACTCCGTTTAGATACTCATACTCGGCAATGCTCAAATAAATTTGACGCTTCGTATCTTTGGCTGACGCCGAAGATACTCGGCCTCGGCATAATCAAGCTATCGCTTGCTTCTGCGCTCGACTTTTCGTATCTTTGCACGCTGAATCGAAAAATACGGACATCATGAGCCTCGTAGCAATCGTAGGACGCCCCAACGTGGGCAAGAGCACCCTCTTCAACCGGCTGGTGGGCCAGCGCAAGGCCATCGTCGACTCGACGGCCGGCACCACGCGCGATCGCCACTACGGCAAGACCGACTGGAACGGCAAGGAGTTCTCGGTGATCGACACGGGCGGCTATACGGTCAACTCGGACGATGTTTTCGAGGAGGATATCCGCCGCCAGGTGCTGCTGGCGATCGACGAGGCCGACGTGATTCTGTTTCTGGTGGAGGTGTCGACAGGTATCACCGATCTCGACGCCCTGATGGCCGACATCCTGCGCCGCACCACCAAAAAGGTGCTGCTGGTGTGCAACAAGGTCGACAACAACGACCAGATCTATTCGTCGCATGAGTTCTACGCCCTGGGGCTGGGCGATCCGTTCTGTATCAGCTCGATGTCGGGCAGCGGCACGGGCGATCTGATGGATGCGATTCTCGAAGCGTTGCCCGACGATCCGACGTCGGACGAGGAGGAAGAGTTGCCCCGCATCACGATCGTGGGCCGTCCCAACGTGGGCAAGTCGTCGCTGACCAACGCGCTCTTGGGCGAGGAGCGCAACATCGTGACTTCGATCGCCGGCACCACGCGCGACTCGATACACACGCGCTACAACAAGTTCGGCATGGATTTCTACCTGGTCGACACGGCCGGCATGCGCAAGAAAGGCAAGACCATGGAAGACCTGGAGTTCTACTCGGTGATGCGGTCGATCCGTGCGATCGAGAACTCCGACGTCTGCATCCTGATGCTCGATGCCCAGCAGGGGCTGGAGGCGCAAGACCTCAACATCCACAACCTCATCGTCCGCAACCGCAAGGGGTGCGTGATCGTGGTGAACAAGTGGGACTTGATCGAGAAGTCCAGCAATACGATGAAGGAGTGGACGGAGTTTCTCAAAAAGAAGCTGGCGCCGTTCAACGACATTCCGATCATCTTCACCTCGGTGCTCTCGAAGCAGCGCATTTTCGACGTACTGCAGACCGCGATCCGGGTGCATGAATCCCGCAAGCGCCGCATCGCCACTTCGGAGCTGAACGAATTCCTGCTGCCGCTCATCGAGAATTACCCGCCTCCTGCGACGAAAGGCAAATATATAAAGATCAAGTATGTAACGCAGCTGCCGACCCCTACGCCGCAGTTCGCGTTCTTCGTCAATCTGCCCCAGTACATCAAGGAGCCGTATCGCCGTTTCCTGGAGAACAACATGCGCGATCATTGGGATTTTTCCGGCGTGCCGATGCAAATCTACTTCAGGCAGAAATAAGCAATAAAAAGGCCTGCCTCGGGAATCTCATCGGGGCAGGCATCGGAAAGCGGTGCTTTCGGAGGAGTTTTCGGATATCGTCGCGCCCCTGCAGAACGCAAATTCTGCAGGGGCGCGATATTCATGCGGGAACCCGGAACCGGCGGAATGTCGTTTCGGAATTTCCCTTTAAAATGTGCCGAACTTGTAGACCGTCTTCTGGCAGTAGAGTTCGCCGGGGCGGAGCAGCGGCGACGGGAATTCGGGGCGGTTCACGGCGTCGGGGAAGTTCTGGCACTCGATAGCCACACCCGCATGGTCGTCGTAGCGGCCGCCCGACTTGGTTTCGGGGCTGCCGCCCGCGAGCCAGTTGCCCGTGTAGATCATCACGCTGGGTTGCGAGGTCAGCACCTCGACCTGTCGGCCTGACTTGGGGTCGCGCAGACAACCTGCCGTGCCCAGAATGTTCGGACGCCAGCCGTCGAGGGCGAAAGGATGATCGTAGCCCCGGAAGTCGCGGATATGGTTGAACTCCGCGTCGATGCCCGGACGGAACGGGCGGAATTCGCGGAAATCCTGCGGCGTGCCCGCCACGTCGAGCATGCGGCCCGTCGGAATCTGCCGTTCGTCCATTTCGGGAACTCGCGAGCTGCAGAGCCGCAGTTCGTGATCCAGAATCGACCCGCCCGCTTCGCCCGAGAGGTCGAAATAGACGTGGTTGGTCAGGTTGACCGGCGTGGTGCGGTCGGTGCGGGCCAGGTAGGTGATTTCCAGCGCGCAGTCGTCGTCGAAGTCGAAGATCGCTTCGACATGCAGCTCGCCCGGATAGCCCTGGTCGCCGTCTTCGGAGCATAGCTCCATCACTACCCGGTTGGTTTCCGTATGACTTTCCCACACGCGGTCGGCGAACCCTTTCGTGCCGCCGTGGAGGTGGTTGCCGTTGTTGTTGCGTTCGAGCCGGTATTCCCGACCCTCGACCGTCATGCGGCCGTCGGCGATGCGGTTGGCGAAGCGGCCCACCGATTTGCCGCAGGCGGCGCTGTCGCCGAAGTAGTCTTCGGGGCGTTTGTAGCCCAGCGCCACGTCGGCCATACGGCCCTCGCGGTCGGGAACCGTGATCCCCACGATCGTTGCGCCGTAGTTGGTGAGCGCCACTTCGGCCCCCTGCGTGTTGCGCAGGGTGTAGCGGACGATCGCCTCGCCCTCGGGCGTCATGCCCCACAAATCCTGCTCGATCTCGATCATGCTTCCGCAGGTGGCAACGTTTCCAGGATATGGTCGATGCGGCGCAGACATTCGTCCTTGCCGATGAACGACGTCACGTCGTACATGCCGGGGCCTTTGCCCGCACCCACCAGAGCCAGACGCAGCGTGTTCATCACCTGCCCCATGCCGTAGCCGTTCTGCTCGATCCAGGCGTGGACGATGCGCTCGGTGTTCTCCAGCGAGAAGTCGTCGATCGCGGCCAGCACGTCGCGCAGCTTGCGGAGTATGGCCGGATTGTCGCCTTTCCAGTATTTTTTCGTCTGTTTTTCCTCGTATTCCGTCGGGGCCACGAAGAAGAAGGAGGTCAAATCCCACAAATCGGTGATGAACGTGGCGCGTTCTTTCATGATGCCGGCCACGCGACCGGCCACTTCGTCGGTGACCGTGATGCCGTGTTCGCGCAGGATAGGTTGGTACAGCTCGGCCAGTTCCGCATCGGTTTTGCGGTGCATGTACTGCGCATTGAACCACTTTGCCTTGTCTGGTTGGAAGCGTGCGCCCGATTTCGAGACGCGCTCCAGCGAAAAGAGGTCGATGAGCTCCTGCATCGAGAAAAGCTCCTGCTCCGTACCCGGATTCCACCCCAACAGCGCCAGCATGTTGATGAACGCTTCGGCGAAATAACCGTCCTCGCGGTAGCCGTGCGCCGTTTCGCCGGTCGTCGGCGACTTCCAGAAGAGCGGGAAGACCGGAAATCCCATTTTGTCGCCGTCGCGTTTGGAGAGTTTGCCGCCGCCCGTCGGTTTCAATAACAGGGGCAAATGCGCGAATGCCGGTTGCGAATCCTGCCAGCCGAATGCCTCGTACAGCAAGTAGTGCAACGGCAGCGACGGCAGCCACTCCTCGCCGCGAATGACGTGCGTGATTTCCATCAGGTGGTCGTCGACGATGTTGGCCAGGTGATAGGTCGGCAGCGCATCGGCCGATTTGTAGAGCACCTTGTCGTCGAGCGTCGAGGTGTTGACCTCCACGTGGCCGCGGATCAGGTCGTCCATTTTCACCGTCCGGTTTTCGGGCATCTTGAAGCGGATGACCCATTGGTCTCCCCGTTCGATGCGCGTTTTTACCTCTTCGGCCGGCAGCGAGAGCGACGTGGCGAGTTTTTCCCGCACAGTGAAATTGTAGGCGAAGGTCTCGCCGCGGCTTTCGGCTTCCTTGCGCAGGGTGTCGAGTTCTTCGGCCGAGTCGAATGCGTAGTAGGCCCACCCGGCATCGACCAGCTGCAACGCATATTTCAAATAGATGTCGCGCCGTTCGCTCTGCCGGTAGGGAGCGTGCGGGCCGCCGACACCGACGCCCTCGTCGATTTCGATGCCGCACCAGCGGAGCGATTCGAGGATGTAATCTTCGGCTCCGGGCACGAAGCGCTGCGAATCGGTGTCTTCGATGCGCAGAATCATGCGGCCGCCGTGCTGGCGGGCGAAAAGGTAGTTATAGAGTGCCGTGCGGACGCCGCCGATGTGCAGCGGGCCGGTCGGGCTGGGTGCGAAACGCACGCGAACGGTTTTTTCCATAGTCGGGGATTAGCGGTTGGGGTCGGTTCGACGGTTATTTTACGCGGTATTCGATGCGCATGGTGATGCGGGCCTTTTTCGTGCGGCTCGACGTGTTGAACGAACCGCCGGCGGAAAACTCCTCGTTGCTGTTGGCTCCCGTAATCTGGAACACGCCCATGCGCGCCGAAGCCACACGTCCGATTTTCGTGCCGGCATTGTCGGCGATTTTCTCGGCCCGCGTGCGGGCATCGGCCGATGCGGTTTCGATCAGGCCCATTTTCACGTTGTCGAGTTTCGTATAGTAATAATCCGGTGCGTAGGCTTCGATAGAAACGCCTTGTGCGATGAGCGAGGAGATTTCGCGCGAAACGACCTCCACTTTCTCGACGTCGGTCGATTCGACCGTGAAGCGCTGGCGCAACTTGTAGCCCGTGAAACGCTGTCCGGCCCAGTTGCCGTTGGCATTGTAGACCGATTCGTACTGTTTGTCCACGTTGACGAATCCGAAAACGATGTTTTCGGCAGGAATCCCTTTGCCGGTCAGGTATTTCTGCGCTTTTTGCTTGTTGTTTTCCAGCTGGGTGTAGCCGGGTGCCACGCTCGGCGATTCGGTGGCGAGCTCGCCCGACCAGACGATCAGGTCGGAAACGAATTGCGTTTCGCCCAAGCCCGTGACGACGATCGTGTCCTGCGAACGGTACTTGTAGGTGTAGGAACGGCCGAGTACGACGGCGCAAACGATGGCCGTGAGCGCGATGACGAAATACTTGATGTTTTTCATGATTTTATTTTTCAATACGTTTTTATTTGCAATGCCCTAAACGTTGAACAGGAAGTGCATGATGTCGCCGTCCTGCACGACGTATTCCTTGCCTTCGATGCCGATTTTGCCCGCATCGCGGCAGGCTTTCTCCGAACCGAGCGTCGTGTAATCGTCGTATTTGATTACTTCGGCGCGGATAAATCCCTTCTCGAAATCGGTATGGATGATTCCGGCCGTTTGCGGGGCTTTCATACCCCGGACATAGGTCCATGCGCGGGTTTCGTCGGCGCCGGTCGTGAAGAACGTTTCGAGATTCAGCAATTTGTAGGCCGATTTTATCAGACGGGCGACGCCCGATTCCTGCAATCCCAAATCTTCGAGGAACATTTGCCGTTCTTCGTAGCTTTCCAGTTCGGCGATGTCGGCTTCGGTGGCGGCCGCCAC
>CAYSJF010000026.1:0-19160 GCA_964431265.1 uncultured Alistipes sp.
GCGTCTGCCTTACAAGCAGAGGGTCGGGGGTTCGAATCCCTCAGCTCCCACGAAGTCGAAGACGACGAGCGATTGATTCCGATCAATCGCTTTTTTATGGCCCGGGTTCTCCGCGAACGGACACTTGCGATAGTCCCTGCTCATAACGGCCGCGTCGGAGAAATCGTTTTTCGGGAGCATAGCTCAGTTGGTTTAGAGCGCCTGCTCGACAAGCAGGAGGTCAGCGGTTCAAATCCGCTTGTTCCCACGAATTGAAAATCAAGCACTTGCAATCCTGCAGGTGCTTTTTTCTTTCTGAAATCCAGATCGATTCCGAAAAACAGGCTGTCGTTGTATGGCATCTGGTGGCACTCGTATTCTCGTCTCACTTGCAAAATTCTTGAGCAAAGTTTTAGGCGATGAATGCGGCTTATCTTTGCGAAATAGTTGTCCGAATGTTGGGCGAAGCGGTCGAAAATCGCTAAATTTGCAGGTGTGCGCAAACGTTATGCGCATAGCCGGAAATTCAGTCGATTATGAAGCGTATACTGCTATTGATCAATGTCTTGTCTGTGTCCGTCGCCTTGTCGGCGCAGACCTGGCCGACGGCCCGCGAGGCGGTCGATGCCGAACCGCGTCTTGCGGTGCCTTCCTATACCGTCTATTTGGACGACGATCTACAGCCGCCCGCCAGACCTCCGAAGGGTTATGAACCGTTTTATGTGTCGCACTTTTCGCGTCACGGTTCGCGCTATCAGCTGTCGAGATCGTTCTATCGCAAGTATATCGATCTGTTGGAACGTGCCGACTCCGCCGGACTGCTGACCGACCTCGGCCGCGAGGCCTGCGATGCGATGCAGCGGCTGTGTTCCGAGCAGGAATCCCGCTCGGGCGAACTCTCCGCCTTGGGTGCCGAGCAGCACAGAGGCATCGCGCGCCGCATGTATGCCCGTTTCAAGCCCGTATTCGGCCGGAATACGGAGGTCTTCGCGCAGTCGAGCAGCGTCATGCGCTGTGCGTTCAGCATGTTTTACTTTTGCGAGGGGCTGAAAGAGTGCGAGCCGACGTTGCGCATCAGGCTCGATGCCGGCGACGGCGTGCAGCACGTGCTGCGTCCGCAGGAGCGCGGGCCGCTCTATACGCGGCATGTCGACAGCCTTTGGCACGGGCATCTTTCGGAGACCTCGGCGTGGAACGTGCGGCTGCGGGAGTGGAGCGAACGGCAGGCTTGCCCGCAGGCGATGTCCAGGCTGATCGTCGACCCCGCGACTTTCGAACGCGAGTTCGGTATTTCGTCGTTCCGCTTTACGAAAGAGGTGCATGCCCGCCTGGCTTTCGCGCAGAATGTGGATGTCGAGACCGAGGAGCTTATCGGCCGCATCTTCACCGCCGATGAGCTGTGGCTTTATCACACCTACTGCAGCTATCAGTGGTTCAACTCCAACGCCTGCACCGACGACCCCGTGTGCGCCATGATGGTTTCGTTCATGCGTCCTTTGGTCGCGGATTTCATCGAGCGTGCCGATGCGGCCGTCTCGGGCAGCCGGACGGGCGTCGTCGACCTGCGTTTCGCACACGATACGCAGTTCGTGCCGCTGTTGGCGGCCATGGGTTTCGACGGCTGCTGGGGCGGGTGGACGGATATCGAGACCGTCGCCCGGCAGTGGCGGAGTTCGCGTCTGGTGACCATGGCGGCCAATGTGCAGATGATTCTCTATCGCAAGCGCGGCGGCGATGTCCTGGTGCGGTTTCTTATCGACGAGCGCGACGCCGGGCTGCCGCTGCCGGCCGTCTCGGAGTTCTTTTATCGCTGGTCGGATGTCCGCGCCTATTTCCTGCAGCGCCTGGCTGCGCTCGACGATGCCTGCCGCCACCTGCTCGCGGAGTAGAGCAGGCACGTGCGATCGGGACAAAAGGCAGTCCGCAGAGTCTCGAAGACAGACATGAATCACCCCCGTCGGATCGCTCCGGCGGGGGTGAAATCGTCAAAACCGGGGACTTGTCGGGCAAGTCCCCGAAGTCGGCGGGTCGATTATTCGATCACTTCCCACGTGAAAGAGTAAACCTCGTCCTTGCCGCCGTAGGTCTTGGTCTCCTTGGTCACGAAACCGTTGTCGTCGTACTCGTAGGACATGAACGACTTCTTGGTGTCGTCGCCCTCATAGGAGGCCCACTGGTTCGTATCGACGATGTTGGCGTTGGCCTTGCCGAACCAGCCCAGCTCGACCATCCAGCGACCTGCGCCGTACTCCATATAACCCGTGTGGATGCCTGCGAGGTTCTTGGTGTCGAGGAACGTGTGGATCTTGAACTCCTCCTCGCCGTTCGCGAAACGCGACCAGCCCGTGCAGTTGCCGTCCTTTACGATCGAAGTGCCTTTCAGCTCGTCGAACTTCTTGATGGAGGCTACAAAACCGTTGGCATCGTAGGTGTAGTAGAACTCATCGTTGTAACCGTCCTTGAGATACGATACATAGCCGTTGTCGCCGACGGTCATCGTCATTTCGCTGTAACCCGACAGCGTGATGGTGTTGCCCGAGTAGGCGACAGTCCATACGCGCTCGCCTTCGTTGCGGTCGATCTTGACGACTTTTCCCTCCCCGTCGTACGAGTATACGTAGGTGTCCCAGCCGCCGCTGTTGAACGACATAAGGCGTGCCTTGGGGCCTGCGGGTTCTTCGGGAGTCGGTTTACCCCCCCCCGTCCCTTGATCGTCGTTCTTGTCGCATGCGGTGTTCAGGGCCAGACCGCAGATGGCCAGCATCAAAAATAGCTTTTTCATAATAGTTAGGGTTTAGAGTTGAAAAATATGAGTTAATAAAATGGTGTGTTTCCTTTAGTTGCCGGCTGCGACGATGAGTCCCAGCCCGGCGATGAAGAGCACGAACATCAGCCCGAGCAGCAGATCGACCTTGCGCGACGCCCCTTTGAACTCTTTCCAGATGAATATGCCCCACACGGCGGCGATCATCGGCGCACCCTGACCGAGTGCATACGATACGGCCGGCCCTGCGACGCCCGAAGCGATGTAGCTCAATGCCGTGCCGAGGCACCAGATAGCACCGCCCAGGCAGCCTACGAGGTGCGTCGTGAGGGAGCCTTTGAAATACTCCGAATACTTGACGGGAGCACCCGTGAACGGATAGCGCATGACGAGCGTGTTGAAGACCGCGTTGCTCGACAGCACGCCGAGCGAGAAGATGAAGATCGCCGTATAGGGCGTCACCATGCCTGCCGCGGGCGATGCCAGATGTTCGACATCCATGCCTTTCACCACGAATCGGTAGAAGAATGCCATCAGCACGCCGGCCAGCGCCGCCAGCACGATGCCCTTGCGGTTGCCGCCCGTGCTCTGCGTCTGCTGCTTGCCCGAAGCGATGCCGTTGCAGACCAAAGCCACGACGATGAGCGCCACGCCTGCGAAAAGCAGCACGGGATCGCCTGTCGGCGTACCGATGTAGTTGACGATGACGCCCAGCACGAGTGCCAGACCCACGCCCAAGGGGAATGCCACCGAGAGTCCTGCGAGCGAAATGGATGCCGACAGCAGGATATTCGAGGCGTTGAAGATCACGCCGCCGAGCAACACCCAGCCCAAAGCGCTTTTGTCGGCTTGGGCGATGTCGTCGACGAACGAACGTCCGCCCTCGCCGAAACTTCCGAGCGTGAAGCCCAGCAGCGCGGCGAACAGCACCATGCCGATGACGTAATCCCAGTAGAAGAGTTCGTAGCGCCAGCTCTTGGCGGCCAGCTTCTGGGTGTTGCCCCACGAACCCCAGCACAGCATGGTGACGAAACAGAGGATCACCGCTGTGAAGTAGTTGCTTACGATAAACATAATGGTTGGATTTTAAAGAGTTAGAGTCGGTCAGTTTTTGATTTTCGCCTTGATGTCCGACACCGTGGCTGCAAAGCAAGCCAGCACGGCGTCGTAGCCCGACGCTCCGTTGCGCACGCGGTATTCGTGCGTCGCGCCTTTCTTCTTGCACAATTCGTACATCTCGCCTGCCGATCGGTAGTGCGTGCCCTCGTCGGTGGTGACGATGTAGTAGTAGGTCTTGCCGTTGGGTTCGCAGGCGCTCGCGTCGGCGTTGCCGTCGATGAGGAACAGCGAACCGAGAACGCCCGCCGCGGTTGTCTTGCCCTCCTTGTCGGTTTCTTCCCGGTCGTCGACCGAGTAGCGCCACAGACGGTCGGCACCCTCGCCGAATCCGAGTCCTATGCGGTATGCCGAGCCGCCGATGCGGTACTTTTCGGCCAAAGCCGCCGTCACGGCGTCGAGGTCGACGCTCTCCGACGAGGTGTCGAGGCAGGCCAGCACGCAGGGCCGGCTGTAGGTTGCCAGGGTGAGGGCATTGGCTATGCCGTTCAGCTCCTTGTCCGCATATCCGTCGTGCCCCGCGAGCAGAAGCGTGTTCTCGCGCTCGGCCTCGGGGTCGTACTGCTGCGACAGATAAACCTTCACGGTGCAGCCGCCGACGGTCAGCTCCTCGGTGCGCCCCTCGAAGCTCTCGGTGTCGACGTTCGCCGGCTCGGCATCGGGATACTGCCCGCCGTCGAGCAGCGTTTCGAGCCACGGCAGGGCGCTTTCCATGGCCGAACGCCAATAGGTGGTGGTGTGGGCGCCGTTGCGTACGCGGAATTCGTGCTTGATGCCCAGGTCGCGCATCTGGCGGTGTACGCGGTCGTTGGCGATGAGCAGCTGCTGTTCGTCGTCGCCGCAGTCGAGCCACCAGTGCATCTTTGCGAACGACGGGGCGCTCGCTTCGGTGAAGTAGTAGTAGGGGCAATGCTCCTTGTAGTAGTCGGTGATGCGGGCGTCGCCTTTCAAGCCGACACCGCCGAAGATCCAGCCCCACTGTTTGTCCCAGCCGTCGCTGTTCGAGGCTTCGGTAGTGTAGCGTTCATACTGGCAGAGCGACATGCTGAGCGGAATGGTCGCGATGAAGAGGTCGGGGTTCTTGGCCGCCATGACCATGGCTCCGAACCCGCCCATCGAGTATCCTGCGATGGCCCGGTGTCCGCGCTCGGCGAGGGTGCGGTAGTTGCCGTCGATGAAGGGGATGAACTCCTCGACGAAGAAATCCATGTAGTCGAAACTGCCGTCGTAGGCGTTTACATAGTAGGAGTTGAAGCCCTGCGGCATGACGTAGATTTTGGGCGCTATCGTCCCGCGGTTTTCGAGCGACTGCAGCGTGGTGGCGATGTGCATGTACTGGCCGTTCCACGAACCGTGGTCGTCGCCCAGACCGTGCAGCAGATAGACCACGTCGTAGCGTTTGTCCGTCGCCGTTTCGTAGTCGGCAGGGAGATATACCGAATAGAGGATATTGCGTTTCAGACAGTTGCTCCGCACCACCAGATCGGTCTGGTAGCGCGTCCACGGGGCCGGCGCTTTCTCCGGAAGTTTGCGCTCCTTCTCGCACGACTCCGCCAGCGGGAGGCAGAGCAGCGTTGCGAACATCAGCAGAAGGTTGATCATAGAGTATTGTCCTTTATCGTTCATGATTTTATCGCTCATTGGTGTAAACGACCATTTCTTTGGCGTCTATGACATAGTTTTTGTCCCGATTCGTCCAGCGGAGTTTCAGCTCGTGATGCCCGTCGGCGAGATCGTAGGTGTGGAAGATGTCGTACTTGCGTTTGATGTAGTCGTACGGCATCTCCACGCGCTCGAAAGGCCGGCCGTCGATGCTCGCCTCCAGAACGGCCGTGTAGGCGTCGTCGCTGTCGAGACCCAATCGGCGGACGGCACCCATCAACACCACGCCGCATCCGTCGAAGTCGACGGTCATCCCGTCGGTCACCACGCGCTTGAGCACGCGGCGCTCGCACGGCTCGATGCCGGCGAACGACTCCTCGAAAGGCACGGCCTGCGGCTCCTGCACCGTGAAGGTGTAGCGGTCGCCCTCGACCTTGCCGCCGTGGGTTTCGAGCATGTCGGTCAACAGCCGCAGATTGAGGTCATAGACCTTGGCCAGCGAAATGGAGGTGTAGGGGAAGTCGATATGCTCGCAGCGCTCGATAGCGGGTTTCCAACGCTCGGGAATCGCCTTGTAGCCCTGCATCACGCCCAGAATACCCGCCGCCGAAGCGGGGTTGCAGTCGGAATCCTGACCGCAGCGGGTCGAGATGTCCATCGTGCGGAAGAAATCGCCCTCGCCGTAGAGCAGTCCGATCGCCACATAGGCCGAGTTGAGCGTTGCATCGATGTTGAATCCGTTGAATACCCCTTCGGGGCACCCTTTTTCGAAAGCATAGCGCTTGTTGATCTCGAACCAGCAGTGTTTCCAGTCGTCGGGGCGGCTGCGGTGTATGGCGATGACGTCGGCGATGCAGCGGTGGAACTTGCTCCGGGCGGGAATCGTGCGCAAAGCCTCGGCGACCACGGTCGGAATGTCGTCGCAGACGAACGCCAGCGAGTACATCGCACCGATGAAAACGCCGCCGTAGAAGCCGTCGCCGTAGTTCATGATGTGGCCGATGCGGTCGGCTATGGCCGAGGCGCTGTTGACCATGCCGGGGGCGATCATGCCGATGAAGTCGGCTTCGATCTGGAAGTCGATGTCGTCGGCATGCGGGTTGTGCTTCCAGTGGCCCGACTCGGGCGGCATCACGCCGTGCAGGATGTTGTAGCGGGCGGCCTGATTGGCGTGCCACAACTTGTAGTCGGCATGGGCGAAAGCGAGCGCATAGCTTTCGGCGGATGCGTCGATGCCCTCGCGCGCCATGGTCTCCATGAAGGTCAAATCCATGTATACGTCGTCGTAGAGACCCGGGTCTTCGTTGAAGGTGTCGAGGGCGTAGTCGTCATACCACACGATGGGTTCTTCGTCGTGGATGATGCCGCCCTTGTGCTTGAACTCCGTCGGCCCGCCGAACGTGCAGCCGATGGTCTGGCCGGCCCAGCCGCCCTTGATTTTGTCCTGCAGCGTCTCGCGGTCGAGCGTTACGCGCTGTCCGTAGGGTATGGAGTTCGAGGTGCAGCCCGTGGCCAGCGCGAGGGGCAGCAGTATGGAAAATATGCGTTTCATGTGCTATACGTCGCTTTTTGCGGGTTCGTTTTCGGAGTAGACCACCAGATCGTTCAGGCGTATGGTGTAGTCCTTGCGGGGATTCATCCACCGAAGCACCACTCGGTGCGCGCCCTCGTCCAAAAGGTAGCGCCATGCGGGTTCCAGACGTCGGTCGGTGTTCTTCATCGGCAGGCGGGCCGTATGGTCCAATTTGCCGTCGATCCATATTTCGAGTAGGGCGACATAGGGATCGTCGGCCTCGGCCAGACCGAAGACTTCCGACCCGATGTGACGCATCGAAACCCGGTGGATATAGTCCTCGGTCACGCTGCGCAGGCAACAGATGTTGCCCCAGATGATGAAGCCGTTGCCGTCGAATTCGAAAGCGTACTCGTCGTGCAGGAAGCAGTCCAGACGGCTTCGGGAAACGGGATGCGTGTCGACGAAGTTCTGTTCGAGCGGGAGTTTTCCGGCTTTGCGCTGCGGGATCGCCACGCGTTCGCCGTCGCTCTTTCCGCCTGCGCGCTCGATGACCTGCAATGCCTGGCGGAAGCTCATCTCATAGGCCTTGGCCAGCGAGACGTCGGTGCCCTCGAATTCGAGGTCTTCGATCTCACGCAAAGGATTGAGCCACTGCTCGGGAATGGCCGAATAGCCGTGCATGACGCCCAACACGCCTCCTACGGTCGCCGGATTGCAGTCGGAATCCTGGCCGCAGCGGGTGGCGATCTCTATCGAGCGCCCGAAGTCGCCGCCGCCATAGAGCAGACCGATCGCCACATAGGCCGAATTGAGCTTGGCGTCGATGTTGAAACTCAAGAAAACCCCTTTGGGACAGCCTACATCGCGGTTCCAATGCTTGTGCACCTCGAACCAGCAGGCCTGCCAGTCGTGGGGATTGCGGCGATGGAACTGGCGCACGCAGTCGACGCACCGGTAGAACGAACTCTCGGTGGGTATGGGTTCCAGCGCCTTGTCGAGAATCTGCTCCGGCGTGTCGCAGACGAATGCCGCGGCATAGAGACCCGCCACGAAAGCTCCGCCGTAGAAGCCGTCGCCGCTGTTCATGACATGCCCCACGCGATCGGCGATGTCCATGGCCTCGGGAATCAGGCCCGGGGCCATGAGACCGATGAAGTCGGCTTCGATCTGGAAATCGAGGTCGTCGGCGTGCGGATTGTTCACCCAGTTGCCCGACATCGGGGGCTTTATGCCGTTGCGGATGTTGTAGCGCCCCGCCTGATTGGCGTGCGCCAGGTGATACTCGGCGAATGCGAAGCGGTCGCCCAACTCCTCCGACGTGGCGTCGAGGCCCAGCTCGTCGAACGACTGGGCGAAAGTCAGGTCGTTATAGATGTCGTCGAACAGGCCGGGTTTCTTGTCCCACCAGAATTTGACGATATGCTCCGACCACGGTATGGGCTGGTAGTCCTGTATGGTCGTCCCCGTGAACTTGAACTCCGTCGGCGCGCCATAGACGACGCCGATGGTCTGCCCGGCCCAGCCGCCTTTGATCTTGTCCATCAGAACGTCTTTGGAGAGTTCGACGGACGCGGTCTCGCGGTGCGTGCAGCCCAATGCCGCACACGCTGCGAGCACGACCGGGATCAATCTATTGCTTTTCATAGACGCTCAATTCGGTTACCGACAGGAATGCCGAGGTGTTTTTGGTGTCCTTGTTCCAGTGGATCAGCACCGCATCGTCGGCCAGGATGCGCACGGCATCGGTTTCGACGGGGTCGAACTCGAAAAGATATTCGACGAAATGGGGCTGGATGAATACCGTGTCCGATGCGGGCAGCGCCGGAGTCGGGCGATAGCCGCCGACATCGTACCAGCGTCCGTCCGCTCCCCGGTACTGGATGCAGAGCGACGAGAACCAGCCGCCGAACTCCTCCATGCAGCCCATGTGGAGCGCGACGGCATTCACCGTGCGACGCTCCGCCCATTCGTAACCCAGAAAGTCGATTTTGGGCAGGCACTGTTCGGCCGCGAGCGTGTAGAATACCGAACCCTCGCCGGTGAGCACGCCGTCGTTGAGCACTTCGACGCCGTTGGCATACATCGGGTGTCCGAACGTGATCCAGCACTTGTAGAGCACCTCCTTGTTCGTCTTCGCGACATTGGCGAGGATGTTTTTCGCCTCGGGTGCGATGTTGCGGCCCCGCACGACGATCTCGAACTCCTTTTCCGCATGCTCTTTGCCGTTCGAGAGCGAGAGCGTCACGGGATACTTGCCCGTGGCGGTCGTCGTACCCGTAAGACGGCCGTCGTCGAACTTCAGACCGGCGGGAAGCTCGCCCTCGACGAGCGACCAGCTGCAGTTTTGGTTCGTCACGCAGGCGAAAGAGTAGTCGACTTCGGCGCCCGCCTCGATGCGGGGTGCGGGGCCTATGCAGAACTCCAGCGGAGCTTCGAACTGGGCTTTCGTATTGATCGTTAACACCCGTTTGTCGCCCGTGCCCGTAACCTTGCCGCCCTTGGCGCACACGATCTTTATGGCCATCTCCACCGTGCGGTCGATCATGTCCTCGATCGAAGCGTCGGGCATGTCGAAGCGCGTGATGTTGATATATCGGTCGTTGAAAGGCTTCGTCCAATGGTCGAAAGGCATGGTGAGCTGGGCGGGGAGGCTCTTCGCGCCGTAGAGCACGCCGAGAATGCCGCCCACCGTGGCCGTCTGGTTGTCGGCGTCGAAACCCATGGCGCAGCCCAGATCCATCGTGCGCTGCAGATCGCCGTTGCCGTAGAGGAGCGTCAGAATGCCGCAAGCTCCGTTGAGGTTGGCGTTCCAGATGGTCTTGGTCATGGCGGGTTCGTCGACGTAGTAGGCTCGGGCCATCTCGGCGCGCGCCGCCTGCCAGTTGTCCGGATACTGCTCATAGAGAGCCACCATATGCCGCACCGTGCGGGCATAGCGGTCGTCGTCCGGCAGGTATTTCAGCGCGCCGAGAACGAGTTTCTTGATGTCCTTTTCGAAGAATGCCGCCGAGTACATCGCGCCGTAGTGGATGGTCGGAGCGATCGCCCAGTCATCGCTGGTGATGCGGGCGGCCCATGCGGATTTCTCGGCCGCATAGCGCACCATACCCGGCGCCGTGTAGCTCCATATCTCGTTGATGAGCTGCGGATCGATCTGGTACCAGTGGGGATTGTAGCGCTTGTCGCCGGTGAACGGAGGGGTGAATCCGTAGTGCATCAAACCCAGGGCCGCCCGGTTGGCGAGCCATACGCGGTCGCGGATATGGTGCATCCACCCCTCGCGCATTTGGGCGAAAGTGGGTTCGTAGCCATACTTCTCCATGAGCATCAGATAGAGATACTCCACGTCGGTGTCGTCGTCCGAGAAGGCGCCGTCGTACTGCTCCATTTTGACCAGGCTTTTGGAGTAGCCGAACGGGAAGAGCGCTTCGTCGCCCTCCTTCTCGATGAATTTGTTTTCGAACGGGAGACCGTACATGTTGCCGACCATCTGCCCGAGCCACGCTCCTGCGATTTTGTCGCGCAGTTCGGCGATGCCGATCCGCTTTTGAGCCGAGGCAGAGCCTGCGACGGCGCAGAGCGCGAGGATATACAATAGTTTTTTCATCGCGGTTTCGTGTGGGTTTACAGATATGCGTCCAACTGGCTCAACTTGGGATTGGCGTTGAGAATCTCGGTCGGGATGGGATATATCGTGGAGCGGGGCAACGAGCGTTCGGGTTTCGCCCACCACGGGTCGCAGAATTTGCCGAAGCGGATCAGGTCGTTGCGCCGCCACAGCTCCCAGGCGAACTCCCGGCCGCGCTCGTCCAGAAGCTCGTCGAGCGTCAGCTCGGCTTCGGTGTAGGGTTCGAGTCCCGCACGGATGCGGATGGCCCGGAAGTCGGTGTGGTTGATCGCCTCGGCGACGCGGCCCTGACGCATCAGCGCCTCCGCCCACATCATCACCACATCGGCATAACGGATGAGGACGAAATCGTTGTCCATCGTTATGGAGCTGCTCGTCAGACGTCCGTCGTCCTGGAACTGATATTTGCAGAGACGGGCGCCGTCGGCCTTGATGCCCGCTGCGTCGTCGCCCTTCGCACGACCGGCGCCGTCGAAAAGCGCTTCGTCGAATACGGCGTTGAACGGCGCATCGGGGAAGAGGGCCGATTCGGAGTGGATGAACGTTAGGTCGCGGCGTTTGTCTTCGGGCGAGTAGCGCTGGAAGAAGTCGGGCTGGCAGACGAAGCCGTCCCAGTTGGCATAGGGGATGTTGAACGTATCCTTCGTCCATTGCGAATCGGGCAGCGTGAGGATGTGGATCATGAACGTGTAGTCGCTGCTGCCGCTCGTGTTGGCCGTGTCGTAGGGAATGACGAAGATGTTTTCGCGCGAACCTTCGTTGTGGGGGATGAAGTTGGCCTCGAAATTAGGCTCTATGAGGTAATGTCCCGAGTCGATGACCTGCTTGCAGGCCTTTTCTGCCTCTTCCCACATCGGCTTGCCGATCAGCACTTCGGCGTTGAGGTAGAGTTTCGCGAGCAGCGCGTAGGCGCCGCCTTTGGTCATGCGGCCATAGCTGCCCGTCGTCGGCACCTCTTCCATCAGGTCGATGTTGTCCAGAATCTCCTGTTCGATAAACTTGAACACGAATTCACGGCTTTTCGGCTCGGGATAGGAGGTGTCGGTGTAGTCTATCGAGAAAGGAATCTGATCCCAGCAGTCGATCGCCAGAAAATACATGAAAGCGCGCAGAATCTTGACTTCGGCTTCGAGGTGGGTCTTGGCGTCGAACACCATCTCCGAAAGACTCATTTCGTAGAGAATGTCGTTGCAGGTCGCGATCGTGTTGAAGCAGGCGTTCCAGCCCTCACGGAGCAGTTTGTCCGAGGGATCCCACTGGTGGCGGTGCAGGCGCAGGTAGCGGCCGCCGTCGTCCCAATGGCCGTCGTCGCGCTTGGGGGCACAGCATTCGTCCGCCGACAGCAGCATCAGGGTGTAGAGGCCCTGCTCCTTGCCGAATGCCTGCAGATGACGGTATGCGCGGCCGGCGGTGGCTACGACCTCCTGTTCGTTTTTCAAAAAGTCGTCCATCGGAATCTCGCTGTAGACCTGCTCCGAGAGGTCGAAGCAACCGGTCAGCGCAAGTGCCGCCGCCCAGGTCGCCGCTATATGGAGAATTGTCGTTTTCATAGTCTCGATATGTGTTTCGTTAGAATTTCAGATTTACGCCGAAGGTGTACGAAGTGGTGCTCGGGTAGTAGCTCATGCTCTCTATGCCCGGCGTCAGACCGCTGAGCGCGACCTCGGGATCGACACCCTTGTATCCGGTCACGCAGAGCACGTTCTGCGCGGTGAAGTTGAGGCGCAGGCTCCGGATATGCTTCGATTTGAAGTTGAAAGTGTAACCCAGCGTCACGTTGTCGAGCTTCATGTAAGTGCCGTCCTCGATGAATTTCGACGAGTAGGTCAGTTTGCCCGTATAGGGGTCGTCGAGCCAGGAGGCGCGGATGTTCTGCGCGCCGAAGTTGTTGAAGTTTTCGTAGTACAGCGAATATTTGTTGAGAATCTTGCCGCCGATCGAGGCCCGGAGCGTGAATCCGAAGTCGAGGTTGCCGATGATGCGGAACGAGTTGCTCCACGCCAGCGTGAAGTCGGGATAGGCGTTGCCGATCTTCTCCCACTTGTCCTCCGGGACTTTGCCGATGCTGTTGGCGCCTTTGAGCTTGTCGTCGCCGTTGCTGTCCACGCCGTCCCAGATGGGGGCGTAGAACGTACCCAGCGATTCGCCCTCGACCAGCCGCTGCGCATAGGCGCCGACGGGGGTGCTCATCCAATGGAGTTTGTACTCTCCGTTCTGGAACTCGTCGTTGGTGAACTTCACCAGCTTGTTGGTGTTGTGCGAGAGGATGAACGTCGTGTTCCACACGAGGTTGCGCATGCGTACGGGCATGGCGTTGATCGTGATCTCGAAGCCCTCGTTCCGGATCTCGCCCACATTGGTGAAGAGTTCGTTGTAGACATACGGCGGCGTCGGCACGGTATACGTGTAGAGCAGGTCGGTGGTGTTGCGGCGATAGTAATCGAACGTCAGACCCAGGCGGTTATCCAGCACCGAGAAGTCCACGCCGACGTTCCATTCGGCTTTCTTCTCCCAGCGCAGATCGGGGTTGGCGTTGCTTTTGGGTTCGTAGGTGTTGATCCACTTGCCGTTGTAGAGATAACGGCCGCTCGCCTTCATGAGAAGCAGCGATTTGTAGTTGCCGAAATCCTGGTTGCCCGTCACGCCGAATCCGGCACGGATTTTCAGTTCGTCGATCCACTTCACGTCGCGCAGGAAGCTCTCCTGGTTGAGGCGCCAGCCGATGCTCACGGCGGGGAACCATCCCCACTTGTGGTGGGCGCCGAAGCGCGACGAGCCGTCGCGGCGCAGCGAAACCGAGGCGAGATAACGCTCGTCGTAGTTGTACATGACGCGGCCGAACAGGGCGATGTAGGTGTGCGAATTGCGGGAAGAACCCATGCTCATGTTGTCGTTCTTGTTCACCGCACCCGCACCGGCGCCGATATTGTCGGTCAGCCAGTCATCGCGGTCGAATCCGCTGTTGCCCAGCGACGAGTCGCTGTAGGTTCCGCGCTGCCAGGTGTATCCCAAAACCGCCTGCACATAGTTTTTGCCGAAAGTTTTGGCATAGTTGAGCGTACTTTCCCATTGCACGTCTATGGTTTTCTCGTTGGCGATGGAGGCTTCGCCCTCCTTGCCCAGACTGCTCGGGTAGTAGTGCGTATAGTAGGTACGCGATTCGTAGTTTTCCTGCTTGTAGGAGAAGAAGTTGTCCCACTTGAGTCCGTCGACCGCCTTGATGTTGAGCGTCGCGCGGATGTTGCCGCCGAAGTTGTCGGTCGTGCGCCGGCGATCCGACTCCTTGAGCATCGCCACGGGGTTGTTGTAGTCCATGGCGCCCGGCAAATAGGAATATCCGCCCGAATAGGCGTTGTCCGGGTCGTAAATCGGTTCGGTGGGGTTGTGGATGAACGCCTGCTGGAAAGCCGAGGTGCTCGACGGCGTGTACTGCCGCTTCGAGTACATGGCGTTGTAATCGAGATCCAACCATCCGTCGAAAGCGGTTTGATGGATGTTGGTCTTGAAGAGGTATTTGTTCGAGTTGTTACCTATCTGCAGACCCTGGTTCTGCTCGACGTTGAGGACGGTGCGATGCGAAAAATTCCCCCCCCCGCCGGACACGGCCAGGCTGTGCTTGTGGCTTATGGGCGTTCGGGTTATGGCGTCGAACCAGTCCGTGTCGTAGCCATAGAGCGAAGCCGCCGCCGAGGGACGGTAGTTGTTGACCACATATTCGAACTCCTTGGCCGTGAGGGGCACCGCACGGCGGGCCACCGTCTGCGTGGTGATCTGTCCGTCGTATTCGATCTGGGTGCGTCCCGAGTTGGCGCGTTTCGTGGTGATGATGATGACGCCGTTCGTACCGCGGGTACCGTAGATGGCGGCGGCCGAACCGTCTTTCAACACGTCGATGGACTCCACTTCCTGGAAGTTGATGTTGCGGATATCCTCGCCTACGACGCCGTCGATGATGATCAGCGGCCCCTGACCGCCGGCCAGCGTGTTGGTGCCGCGCAACAGCAGCTCATACTGCCCGTTGGGGTCGCCGCCGCTGGCGTTCACCACGCTCAAGCCCGCGACCTTGCCCTGGAACAGACCCGCGGCATTGGTGAACGAGCCGGCGTTGAAATCTTCGCTCTTGAGGCTGGCCACCGAACCCGTCACCTCTTTCTTGGTCGTCTTGCCGTAGCCGATGACGACCACGGTGTCCATCTCTTCGCTATTCTCGTGCATGGCGACGTTGATCTCCGTTCGACTGCCCGCGATCTCTTCGACGGCGGTGTAGCCCAGATACTCGAATACGAGCGTGGGATTCTCGCCCGAGGTCTGAATCGCGAATTTTCCTTCGAGGTCGGTCGACACGCCCGTGGACGAGCCTTTGACCATGACGGTCGCGCCGACCAGGGGGTCGCCCGTCCTGGCGTCGATTACCGTTCCGACGACACTCTGCCGTTGAGCCATTGCGAACGTCGCGACGATCGACAGCGCCGCCGTAAACATCCATTTTGTAAGTTTCGGGTTCATAGCATTTATAGGTTTTTGTTATTCGATCTCTTTGCGATAGGGTATGGAGACCTGCGCTCCGATCCGGGTCACGGATATCGCCGCTGCACGGGTCGCGAACTTCACGGATTCCACCAGCGAGCGGCCTTCGGACAAGGCCACGCAGACGGCGCCGTTGAAAGTGTCGCCTGCGGCCGTGGTGTCGACCGTTTTTACGGGAGATGCCGCTACGTGCTCGAACTTCTCGCCGTCGAAAGTCAGTGCGCCGAGCGAACCGAGCGTGATGACTACGTTTTTAACCCCGCGCGCGTGCAAGGCGAGGGCGGCATGTTCGGCGTCGGCTGCCGTGTTGACGGTCGCGCCGGTCAGCAGCTGGCTCTCGGTGCGGTTGGGGGTGATCATGTAGAGCTTCGACAGCAGGTCGTCGGAGAGCGCCGCCGCAGGTGCGGGGTTCAGAATGATTTTGACGCCCGCGCGATGCGCGATATCGACGGCATACTCCACCGTCTCCATCGGAATTTCGAGTTGCAGCAGCAGATATTCGGCTGCCTCGATCTTCGCGCGCTGGGAGTCGATATCCTTGCATGTCAGTTTGTTGTTGGCTCCGGGGGCCACTACGATGCTGTTCTCGCCGCCCTCGTCGACCGTGATGAGCGCCACGCCCGAAGGCGCTTCGGGGTCGCGGAGGATGGTCGAGATGTCCATGCCTTCGTTCTTGTAGTTCTCGACCGTGCGGTCGCCGAACATGTCGCGGCCTACGTTCGCTATGAAACATACGTCGCCGCCGAGTCTTTTGACGGCTACTGCCTGATTGGCGCCTTTGCCTCCGGCCAGCATCATGAAGTCTCTGCCCATGATGGTCTCTCCGGGTTCCGGCATGCGGGGCGCCGCAACTACGAGGTCGGTGTTGGAGCTGCCAATTACAACGATTTTGCTCATGATTATCGGTTATTTATGTCGTTATCGGTTCGAATTTCGCTTTCAACGGGCTGCAATATTTGCGCAAACGTTTGCGTAAATATAAACATTATTTTTTACGTAGGCTTATTTTTCGTCGAAATTTTTTTTATTATTTTTGCGAACCCCAACGAATATCCCATATGAAACAGAATACCATCCTCGATTTGTCCGAGCGTACAGGTTACTCGATATCAACCATTTCCCGCGTGCTGAGCGGCAAGTCGAAACAATACCGCATCAGCGAAAAAACGGTGGCGCTCATCGAAAACGAGGCTCGGGCGATGGGTTACACGCCGAGTTTCATGGCTAAATGTTTGCGCACCAACCGGACGCATACGCTGGGCCTTATCGTGCCGTGCGTCGACAACCCCTATTTCGCCGCTATCGCATCCGTCGTGGTGTCGGAGGCCAAGTGTCTGGGCTACTCCGTCATTATCATCGACTCGAAGGACAGCGAAGCCGACGAGCAGGAGGGCATCCGTCTGCTGCTCGCCCGTCGCGTGGACGGTATGGTGGTGGTGCCGTGCAGCAACGACGCGACGATGCTGGAGATGGTCAGCGAGACGATCCCCGTGGTGCTCATTGACCGCTACTACGAAAACACCAAGCTCTCCTATGTCTGCAGCGACAACTACAACGGAAGCATCGATGCCGTGAAGTATCTGACGCAATTCGGGCATCGCAGGATTCTGTGCATCAGGGGAAACCTGCATGCCACGCCGGTGAAGGACCGCGTGCGGGGCTACCGGGATGCCATGCACGCGGCATCGTTCGACGCTTCGGTGAACATAAGCGGCAATAGTTTCTCGGTCGAGACCGGATATTTGGAGACCAAATTGGCGCTGAACTCGCGCGAGAATCGTCCTACGGCGGTCTTCGCGTTGAGCAATACGATTCTGCTGGGCGCCTTGAAAGCGATCAAGGAGGCCGGGTTGCGCATTCCCGACGATATTTCGCTCGTGTCGTTCGACGGCTCGAAATACTTCGATTTCCTGGATCCCGCCATCACGCATGTCAGCCAACCCGTGAACGAGATGGGGTTGCTGGCGATCAAGATTCTCGTGCAGCAGATCGACGGCACGGGCGAACCCGGCACGCATATCGAGCTGCCCGTACGTTTGGTGGTCAAGGATTCGGTCGGCATGCTCCGCCCGGAACCCGCATCCGACGAAAACTGATCCGTAGGCAGGAGGACGAATAGAAATTCGGAACACCTATTATTTATAAGACGATCGTAGGGCTATAGGGCTTGTCGGATCGGTCGGTCGAAAATCGTATACGCTGGCTTTTGTGCGAAAGAGATTATGGAGTCGTTGACGCAGATACTGGTCGATTGGGGTTATTGGGGCTTGTTTCTTTCGGCGCTGATCGCCGGCAGCGTGCTGCCGTTCAGTTCGGAGGCCGTGCTGGTCGTGCTTTTGGGGTTGGGGGCCGATCCGGCGGGCTGCTTGGTCGCGGCATCGGCGGGCAACACGTTGGGCGGCATGACCTGCTATTGGATCGGGAGCCTGGGGCGCCCCGAGTGGATCGCCAAACTGGGCGTCGGCCCCCGCAAGCTGGCCCGGGCGCGCAGATTCGTGGCGGGGCGCGGCGCCGTCATGGGGTTCTTCGGGTTCCTGCCTGTCATCGGCGAGGCGATCGCCGTGGTGCTGGGACTGCTGCGCGCCGCACCGTGGACGACCGCCGGGGCGATGCTGGTCGGTAAGACGCTGCGTTATGCGTTGATCTTCCTTTCATACAAGGGGATCGTCGCACTGTGCTGAATGGACGCCATGTTCCGGGAATCCATATTTTGTCGTTGAATATTGTATGTCTATCCTCTGGAATCCGTGGCATGGGTGCCGCAAGATCAGCGAGGGGTGTCGCCATTGCTATGTCTATCGGCAGGATGCGCGGCACGCCCTGGACAGCAGCGAAGCCCGCAAGACGGCGGCTTTCGGGTTGCCGGTGCGCCGCAGTCGCGACGGACGGTTTAGGATTCCGGCGGGCGAACGGGTCTATACGTGTTTCACGTCGGATTTTCTGCTGGAGGAGGCCGACGCATGGCGTCCCGAGGCGTGGGCGATGATGCGCCTGCGCCACGACCTAACGTTCATGTTCTTCACCAAGCGGATCGAACGTTTGTGCGCCGTGCTGCCGCTTGATTGGGGCGAGGGCTACGAAAACGTGGTCGTGGGCTGCACGGTCGAGAATCAGGAGCAGGCCGAACGGCGTCTGCCGGTGTTTCTCGATGCGCCGATCCGTCGTCGGATCATCGTCGGCGCTCCGCTCCTGGGGCCGCTGGCGATCGCACCCTGGCTCACGCCGGCGATCGAGGAGGTCTCCGTGGGAGGCGAATCCGGCCCCGAAGCACGAACGTGCGACTACGACTGGGTGCTCTCGATCCGGCAGCAATGCGTCGGGGCGGAAGTCCCGTTCCGCTATCACCAGACCGGAGCGCGGCTTTTGAAAGACGGGCGTCTCTACCGCATTCGCCGGGCCGACCAGCATGCCCAGGCCCGCAAGGCGGAAATCGACTATAAAATATAATAGACCCGAAAGAGGGGGATTTGTTGCCATGCCGGGGTTATTCCTTGACGGCTTCTCTTCGCTCCGGTGCTGGTATGCTTCCGTCGTGGAGCGGGACTGAATCTTCGAGTTTCGCTCGGTGTGGAGCGCGAGGGCGGCGGCTCTTTTTCGCCGGATGTGCATTTTTGGCGGATTATGCCTATCTTTACCCCGCAAACGGAGTGGTTTCGATCCGACTTTTTGCCTTTGCCCCTCACCGCGGGGGCTTGATGCGCATTTTTGACTTTTCACCTTTTGCTTGGTAAAATGGCACGAAAGAAAGCGAATTATCCCCTCATCGAGGGGCTTGAAATAACGACGCTCGCCGCCGAGGGCAAGGCTATGGGGCGGTGGAACGAGCAGGTGGTTTTCGTTCCGATGACCGTCCCGGGGGATGTGGTCGACGTGCAGATCCGGCTCAAACGCCGCCGGTTCATGGAGGGGTACGTCGTGCGGTATGCGAAGAAATCGCCGCTGCGGGCCGAGCCGTTCTGCGAGCATTTCGGGCTGTGCGGCGGCTGCAAGTGGCAGAACCTGCCCTACGACGAGCAGCTGCGCTTCAA
>CAYSJF010000027.1:0-18995 GCA_964431265.1 uncultured Alistipes sp.
GCAGCGGCGTGCTGGGTCTGGGCGACCTGATGTCGTTCGCCGAGAGCATGTCGCCCCTGGGCAACGCCACGGCCGAAGACTGCGCCGACTATGTGCTGACGCTCTTCTCCGACTTCACGCGCAAGGTCACCATGCAGAACCTCTATCACGACGGCGGATTCTCGTCGATGGGCATGTCGCGCCGCGCCATGCGCACCTACGAAAAGGGCATGCGCTTCGACGACGTGCACCAGAACCAGTATCCCTTCGGCAAAAAAGAGGAAGAATAGGCACCGACCGGAAAAGCACAAAGCGAAGGCGGAACCCGCAATAAAAGGTTCCGCCTTTTTACTATCCGCCTCATCGAGTCGGTGAAGCCTCCGTATCCGAAGAAAGGTGGAATAACGTCTTCGGACAGCGCACCCAACGGCTTGCCCGATTGTGAATTGCAAATTGTGAATTCTGAATTGTGAATTGTGAATTCTAATATTGGTGCTCTCCCTCTCGCAATTCTTCGCGGGTCAGGGGTTTGCGGTCGAGCGCCCGCCACGCATACCAAATATAGGCTGCCACCGCGGGGATGAAGAGCGACACCCACGCCATCACACGCAGCGTAAAGAGACTCGACGACGAGTCGGCGATCGTCAGCGACGACTGCATGTCGGCCAGCGAGGGGTAATAGGAGGTGCGGTTCCAGCCCGCGCACAGCAACAGCGCTAGCACCGTCAGCACCGTGCCGCTGCCGCCGAACCAAATGGCTTTGCGGCTGCCGCGCCACCCCGCACGGATGCTCCGCAGCACAAGCAGTATGCCCGCCAGCAGCACGACCGTCACATAGGGCATCTCCGCCAGGTTGTGCAGGTATTTGTAAGGTTCCGCGTAGATCATACCCGTCGTCGGATCGGCCGCATACCCCACCGCAAAGAGCAGCCGCACCAGCCACGCCACGAAACACGCCACGAACCCCAGCGCCACGGGCAGCATGCACCGGCGCGCCCGGGCCACGACCGTCGCGTCCGCCACGCTGTTCATGAAATACTGGCAGCCCAGCATCATCGCCAGCAGCATGACGGCCGCGCCCAACACGATGTTCCAGCCGTCGGCCAACGCATCCAGCCCGTGCCACGGCGTGGCCCATTGCGAAATCACGGCGTCGCCCTCGCCGGCCCATTCGGCCAGGTTGAAGCGGTCGACCGTGAACGGCGCCCCGGTGAACAGCGTCGAGACCGCCGTGCCCAACAGCAGCGGCCCGAGCAGACCGTTGATCGTCAGGAACGTATCGAACGTGCGGGCGCCCCACACGTTGCCGGGTTTGCGCCGGTATTCGTAGGCCACGGCCTGCAGCACGAAGCACAGCAGGATCGCCATCCACACATAGAACGCCCCGCCGAACGAGGTCGAATAGAACAGCGGGAACGACGCGAAGAACGCCCCGCCGAACGTGACGAGCGTGGTGAAGGTCAGCTCCCATTTCCGCCCCGTGGCATTGAGGACGAGGTTGCGCTCCTCCTCGCTGCGGGCGATCCACCGCGCCGCGGCCTGCCCGCCCTGCACGAAAAGCAGGAACACGAGCAGCGCGCCCAGCAGGGCGATCAGAAACCACCAGTAATGCTGTAAAAACTCCAAAGTATCCATAAAGAAAGTCGGTATTTTTTCGCACCTATTTTATCGGGGTCTTTTCGGCGCTCCCGGGGCCGATCTTGATCTGCCGCAGCATGATGCCGATTTCGGCCGCCAGCAGCGCCGAGAAAAGCGCCAGAAACAGGAAGAACGTCACGCACACCGAGGCGCTCGGAATCCGCGACGCCGCGACGCCCACGGGCATCAAATCCTGAATGGCCCACGGCTGACGCCCCGCTTCGGCCAGCGCCCAGCCCGCCTGCGAGGCCAGATAGGCCAGCGGAATCGTCCACACGCAAAGCCGCAGCAGCCAGCGCTTCGAAGCGAGCCGGTTCCGATGATTGAGCCACCACACCGCGGCCAGCAGCAGGATGAAGAACATGCCGGCCCCGACCATCACGCGGAACGAATAGAACAACAGCGGCACGTTGGGCACCGTCTGCTCGGGCGACTCCAGATAGCCGTAGCCGAAATAGGCGAAATATTCGCGCAGGAACTCTTCGCCCTCGGGCGTCGAAGCGTCGAACTCCGCTTCGATCGCCGCCATCGTCTCGCGGTCGTCGGCCTCTTTCGCCGCGCGGTAACGCGCCAGCTCGCCGACCGCCACGCGGCCCCGGGCCATCTTCTCGGCGGTCGACATGATGCCGTATTTCTCGTTGCCGTACACCAGATCGCGGATGCCCGGGACAAAGGCGTCGGCATCGCGGAAGCTCATCAACGACAACATCTTGGGGATGTCGATCTTGCAGCGCACCAGCTCGCCGTCGACCGGCCGGCCATAGGGCCGCGCCAGTCCCATGACCGTGAGCGGCGCCCCCTGCCCGCCCTCGTCGAGCGCCTCCATGGCGGCCAGCTTCATGGGCTGCACCCGCGCGATCACGGCGCCCGACTGATCGCCCGTAGCAGCGGTGAGAAGCGCGAAAACGAATCCGAACGCCGAGGCCAGAGCTATGCTCTTGCGGGCCATGCGCTCCTCGCGACGGCGCAGCAGGTACCACGCGCTCACGCCCACCACGAACAGCGCGGCCAGCGTGAAAGCCGAAGTCACCGTATGCAGGAATTTGTTGATCGCCACGGGCGAAAGCGCCACGTCCCAGAACGAGGTCATCTCGTTGCGCACGGTCTGCAGGTTGAACGAGCACCCCACGGGATGCTGCATCCAGGCGTTGGCCACCAGAATCCACAGCGCCGAGAGGTTGGCGCCGAGGGCCGTGAGCCACGTCGAGGCGAGATGGAAACCGCGGCTCACCTTGTTCCACCCGAAGAACATCACGGCGATGAACGTCGTCTCCAGGAAAAACGCCATGATCCCCTCGACAGCCAGCGGAGCGCCGAAAATATCGCCCACGAAATGGGAGTAGTTCGACCAGTTGGTGCCGAACTCGAATTCGAGGATGAGACCCGTGGCCACGCCTATGGCGAAGTTGACGCCGAACAGACGCATCCAGAAACGGGTCGTCCGCCGCCAGAACTCCTCGCCGCTGCGGTAGTACAAGGTCTCCATGATGGCCACCAACACCCCCAGACCGAGGGTCAGCGGCACGAAAAACCAATGGTAGACGGCCGTCAGGGCGAACTGTGCCCGCGACCAGTCGACGGTTTGCAAATAATCCGAAAACATATCACTTGTCCGTTAGTTCCTCCAACACGCATGCGGCTTTCTCTTCGTCGCTTTTGCCGGCCAGCAGGTCGGGGAAGAAAAAGAGTTTCAGCACCCCGAACATGACCAACAGCTTGAGCAGGATCACCGCCCACAGCGTCCGCCCGAGGGTCATGCTGCGAAAACCCTCGACATAGAAACGCACGATCCGAACCGCCCACCCGAACTTCATCCGCCGCACACTTTTTTCGAAAGTACGAAAAACCGGGCGAATCGCCAAACTTCCGATGCGATTTTGCCGAAACGACGCATATCGCGTCCTCTTTTTTTCGTACCGATAAATTTGGCATTGCGCTCGGCTCTTCGTACTTTTGTCCCGGTTACGTCAGGTTGAAATGAAAAACGAATCCCCGAAAACTCCGGCGCCCTGGCTCTCGCTCGTGCCGCTGGTCGTGCTGACCTCGCTGCTCTACGGAGTCATCCGCTGCTTCGGCGGCGACGCCATCGACGGCGGCAGCCAGATCGCCCTTCTGTCGGCCGCTTCGGTCTGCGCCATGATCGCGATCGGCATCTACCGCTGCCGCTGGGCGGTGCTCGAAGAGGCCATCGTCGACAACATCCGCGCTTCGGCCTCGGCGATCATCATCCTGCTGCTGATCGGCGCCATCGCCGGGTCGTGGATGGTCAGCGGCGTGGTGCCCACGATGATCTACTACGGGCTGAAGATCCTCCACCCCGCCTTTTTTCTGGTCGCCACCTGCCTCATCTGCGCCGGCGTGGCGCTCATGACGGGCAGCTCGTGGACGACGATCGCCACCATCGGCGTGGCTCTGATGGGCATCGGGCGCGCCATGGGCTTCCCCGAGGGGTGGATCGCCGGAGCGATCATCTCGGGCGCCTACTTCGGCGACAAACTCTCGCTGCTCTCCGACACCACGGTGCTCGCCTCGTCGACGGTGGGCGTCGAGGTCTTCGCCCACATCCGCTACATGCTCTACACCACCGTGCCGTCGATGCTGATCGCCCTGACGGTCTTCGCCGTGGCCGGGTTGTCGCTCGACCACGGCACCGAGAGCCACGTACAGCTCTATGCCGACACGCTGCGCGCCACGTTCCGCATCACCCCCTGGCTGCTCGCCGTGCCGGTAGCCACCGGCGTGTTGATCGCCCGCAAGCTCCCGGCGCTGGTCACGCTTTTCGCCGCCGTGGTACTGGCGTGCGCCGCCATGTTGCTGGCCCAGCCCGAGCTGGTCGCCAAAGTCGCCGGGGTCGAGGAACTCGACTTCCTGGCGCGCTTCAAGGGGGTGTCGATGACCTGCTTCGGCCCCACGGCCCTCGAAACCGGCAACCCCCAGCTCGACGAGCTGGTCTCTACGCGCGGCATGGCCGGCATGCTCAACACCGTGTGGCTCATCGTCTGCGCCATGTGTTTCGGCGGTGTGATGACCGGCAGCGGCATGCTGCGCTCGCTCACCGACATCTTCCTGCGCATCGTGCGCCGCACCTTCTCGGCCGTGGCGTCGACCGTGGGCGCGGGGCTGTTCTTCAACCTCTGCACGGCCGACCAGTATATTTCGATCATCCTTTCGGGCCGTCTGTTCAAGGAGCTTTACGCCGCGCGGGGCCTCGAAGCACGGCTGTTGAGCCGCTCGGTCGAGGACTCGGCCACGGTCTGCTCCGTGCTGATCCCCTGGAACTCGTGCGGCATGACGCAGGCCACCGTCCTGGGCGTCTCGACCTTCGTCTACATGCCCTATTGCATCTTCAACATCGTCAGCCCGTTGATGTCGCTTTTGGTGGCGGCCATAGGGTGGAAAATCCGCCGCCGATAAGCCGAAATGGATACCCGACTGGCGATTTTCGATCTCGACGGCACGCTGCTCGACACCATAGGCGATCTGGCCGTGGCCTGCAACATGGCGCTCGCCCTGCGCGGGCTGCCGCAGCACACCTATGAGGAGTATCGCCGCTTCGTGGGCAACGGCATCATGCGGCTGGTCGAACGGGCCTTGCCCGAACCCCTGCGCTCGCCCGACGACATCGCCCTGACACGGGCCGACTTCATCCGCTATTACACCGAGCATATCGACACCTGCACCCGCCCCTACGAGGGCATTCCCGAGCTGCTGGACGAACTCCGGCGCCGGGGCGTGAAGCTGGCCGTCGCGTCGAACAAGTTCCAGGCCGGCACCGAAAAACTCGTGCAGCGCTTCTTTCCCCACATCCGCTTCGAAACGGTGCTGGGCCAACGCGAGGGCATTCCGCTGAAACCCGATCCGACGGCGGTCGAAGAGATTCTGACCCTCACGGGCATCGCCCGCGAGCAGGCGGTGTTCGTCGGCGATTCGGGCATCGACATCCTCACCGCCCGGGCCGCCGGCGTGCGTGCGGTCGGAGTTTCGTGGGGTTTCCGCGACCGGGCCGAACTCGAAAAGACCGGCGCCGACCGCATCGTCGACCGGGCCGGGCAGCTGCTCGAACAGCTCTGATGCCCGACCGACGGAACGGCGGCCCTAACCGTAGTTTTTCACGTCGTCGGCCGTGATGCGCTCCTCGCTCAGGATCATCAACCGCTCGACCACGTTGCGCAGCTCGCGGATGTTGCCCGTCCAGGGTTTGGCCTGCAGGGCGGCCAGGGCGTCGGCGTCGATCTTCTTGGGCGCCGCCCGATATTCGGCGGCGATCGTGCGGATGAAGTGCTCCACCAGCTCCGGGATGTCGCCCGCCCGGTCGCGCAGCGCCGGCACGCGCACCACCACCACGCCGATGCGGTGGTAGAGGTCTTCGCGGAAGTTGCCCTTGGCGATCTCGTCGCGCAGGTTCTTGTTGGTGGCGGCAATCACGCGCACGTCGACCTCTATATCCTTGTCGCTGCCCACGCGGCTGATCCGGCTCTCCTGCAGCGCCCGCAGCACCTTGGCCTGCGCCGCCAGCGACATGTCGCCGATCTCGTCCATGAACAGCGTGCCGCCGTCGGCCTGCTCGAACTTGCCCTTGCGCTGCTTGACGGCCGAGGTAAAAGCGCCGCGTTCGTGGCCGAACAGTTCGCTTTCGATCAATTCGGAGGGAATGGCCGCGCAGTTGACCTCCACGAACGGCGCCGCCGCACGGGCGCTTTTGGCATGCAGCCAGCGGGCCACCAACTCCTTGCCCGTGCCGTTCTCGCCCGTGATGAGCACGCGCGCCTCGCAGGGCGCCACCTTGTCGATGAGCTGCCGCACCCGCCCGATCGGTTCCGAAGAGCCGATGATCTGCTCCGCATGCACGGCATGCGCGCGGCGCGAACGGCGCGCGGCGGTCGCGACCGGTTCCGGGGCAGGTTCGTCGAGGGTGTTGTGGATCGACTTGAGCAGCCGGTTCATGTCGATGGGTTTGGTCAGATAGTCGCGGGCGCCGCGGCGCACCGCCTCGACCGCCGAATCGATCGACGCCTCGGCCGACAGCACGATGAAAGGCACCCCCGTGTCGGGCACCCGGCACTCGGTGTCCGAAAGGATCACGTCGAAGGGAATGCGGCTGCACAACTCTGAGGCCGCCGTATCGTCTTCGGCGGCTTCGGTGGAGAAACCCTCGTATTCGAGCCGCTCGCGCAGGGTGTTTCGCATGCTTTTTGATCGATCGAGAATTAAAACCTTTGCCATACTTGTTTTTCCTGAATTTTTGTCTACTTTTGCGAACAGAAACATCCGCTTCCGCAAAGCGGCCGCACGGCGGACAGGCCGCCTTTCCGCCGACCGCTCCGGAGGCTTCGATTCCGATCCAAAGTTAGGGCTTTCCGCCGCGTAAACCAATTTCGGCCGGCTGCGGGCCTCTTCCGGCGCAGGTGCCGCGTTCTTCCGATCCGCACCATCGCCCCCGCCCTCCGGAACGCTCCGACCGCCCGAACGAAACAACGACCGCGACCATGAGAAAAAACTATAACTACACACGCCGCAAGTTGTATCTGCCCGAATACGGGCGCCACATCCAGGAGATGATCGATTCGCTCTCGCAGATCGAAGACCGCCGCGAGCGCAACCGCCAGGCGCGGGCCGTCATCGCCGTGATGGGCAACCTCTTCCCGCTGCTGCGCGACACGGCCGACTACACCCACAAGCTGTGGGATCACCTCTTCATCATGTCTGATTTCCAGCTCGATGTCGATTCGCCCTATCCGCGGCCTTCGCGCGAAGAGCTGACCGTAACGCCCAAGCGCATGCCCTACACCCAGAGCCGCATCGTGCACAAGCACTACGGCAAATATGTCGGGCAGATGCTCCGCAAGCTCCCCGAGGTGCGGGACCCCCGCGCCGTGGCCCGCACGGTCGACTCGCTGGCCCGCTACATGCGCACCAAGAGCTACGAATACAACCAGGAGCACCCCAACAACGAAGTGATCGTTAAAGACATCAAACAGATGTCCGGCGGCGGCATCGAAATCGACGAAGCGGCGATCAACAACCTCCGAAGCGACTACAAACAACACTTTTCGGCGCGTCCGCAGAAGGGACAGCAGAAAGGACAGCAGCGCATGCAGAAACGCCAGCAGAAGAACCACGGCCCCCAGCACAACAACCGCAACCACCCCAAGAACGGCAATCATCGCAACCCGCAGAAGCTGTGAACACGCTCGACAGCACGATCCAGTTTGTGGCGGGCGTGGGCGAAGCGCGGGCCAAGCTCCTCGACCGGGAACTGGGCATCCGCACGATCGGCGATCTGCTCTGCCACATCCCCACCCGCTACATCGACCGCACGAAGGTCTACCGCATCGCCGAGATCACGGAGGATGCTCCCACGCTCGTGCAGTTCCGCGCCTGCGTCACGGGCGTAGGCTATGCCGGCGAGGGGCGCAAACGCCGCTTCACGGCTTTCGTGCAAGACCCTTCGGGCACTGCCGAGCTGGTCTGGTTCCGGGGCATCAAGTGGATCGAAAAGCGGGTCGAGGTGGGGCGCGAGTATCTGGTTTTCGGGCGACCGTCGTTCTACAGAGGTACGCTCTCCATGGCCCATCCCGAGCTGGAAACCATGGAACAAGCCCTCTCGCGCAAGGCCGAGAGCGGCATGCAGGGCATCTATCCTTCCACCGAGAAGCTCTCCAACACCCTGGGCGCCAAAGGCATGTATCAGATCATCCGCAATGCCTGGGCACTGGTCAGGGATCGGATCGAGGAGCCGCTGCCCGAGGCCCTGCGCACCCGCTACGGGTTGATGCCGCTGCGCGACGCCTATTTCAACGTCCACTTCCCCCAGTCGCCCGAAGCGCTCCGGCAGGCGCAATACCGGCTCAAGTTCGACGAGCTGCTGGGCATCCAGCTCAACATCCAGTCGCAGCGCACGGAGCGTCTCTCCAAAAGCAACGGATTCCTCTTCCCCAAAGTGGGAGGCGTCTTCAACACGTTCTACACGCAGAAACTCCCCTTTCCGCTCACGGGGGCGCAAAAACGCGTCATCAAGGAGATTCGGCAGGACACCGTCACGGGCTTCCAGATGAACCGCCTGCTGCAGGGCGACGTGGGGAGCGGCAAGACCCTGGTGGCGCTCATGTCGATGCTGCTGGCCGTGGACAACGGCTACCAGGCCTGCATGATGGCCCCCACGGAGATTCTCGCGCGGCAGCACTTCGCCACCATCACGCGCATGCTCGACGGATTAGGCGTGCGGGTGGCGATCCTCACCGGCTCGTCGAAGCAGCGCGAGCGGCGGCAGGCCCTCGAAGGCATCGCTTCGGGCGAGGTGCACATCCTCATCGGCACCCATGCGCTGATCGAAGACCGCGTGCGGTTCGACAACCTCGGTTTCGTGGTCATCGACGAGCAGCACCGCTTCGGCGTCGAACAGCGCGCCCGCCTCTGGACGAAGAACGCCCGCCCGCCCCACATCCTCGTCATGACCGCCACGCCCATACCGCGCACGCTGGCCATGACCCTCTACGGCGATCTCGACGTCTCCGTAATCGACGAGTTGCCCCCGGGTCGCAAGCCGATCAAGACCGTGCACTACACCGACGCCGCGCGGCTGCGCCTCTTCGGCTTCATGAAGCAGGAGATCAAGAAAGGGCGTCAGGTCTATGTGGTCTACCCCCTCATCCAGGAGTCGGAGTCGATGGACTACAAGGACTTGACCGACGGCTACGAATCCATTTCGCGCGACTTTCCGCTGCCCGAATACGTCACGACCATCTGCCACGGCAAGATGAAACCCGCCGACAAAGAGGAGTCGATGCGCCAGTTCAAGGCGGGCGAAGCCCACATCATGGTCGCCACGTCGGTGATCGAGGTGGGCGTCGACGTGCCCAACGCCACGGTCATGGTGATCGAGTCGGCCGAGCGCTTCGGGCTGTCGCAGCTCCACCAGCTGCGCGGACGCGTGGGCCGCGGCGGCGAACAGTCCTACTGCATTCTGATGTCGGGAGTGAAGCTCTCCAAGGAGTCGCGCGCGCGGCTCGACGCCATGTGCGAGACCAACGACGGCTTCCGTCTGGCGGAACTCGACCTCAAGCTGCGCGGTGCGGGCGACGTGAACGGCACGCAGCAGAGCGGCATGGCATTCGATTTGAAGATCGCCAATCCGACGGCCGACGTACAGATACTCACCGTCTCGCGCGAAGCGGCGATCGGCATCCTGACGGACGATCCCGCGCTCCGGAAACCCGAGCACCGGGGTCTCGACAAGTTGCGGCGACGCTATTCGCACGAAGATGAAATCGATTTTTCACGCATATCGTAGAACCTGCAAGACACGCACTCCATGAAACGGCTTCTCCTCCTCATATCGCTCCTGACCGCGGCCGCACGGCTTTCCGCACAGCTCTACCACCCGGGCGAGGTGCTCCAGTACCGCGTGAGCTACAAGGCCCGCATGTTCCCCAATACGGAGGTGGGCGCCGTGGAGGTGAAAACCGTCGAAACCGATCTGGAGGGGCGCCGCCTCTATTTGGTCGAGGGCATCGGGCGCACGCTGCCCACCTACCGGTGGTTCTACAACATGGAAGATGTCTACCGCATCTGGATCGATCCCGACGACCTGCGCACCCAGCTGTTCACCAGCGACATCCGCGAGGGCGACTACACATTCGAAAGCCGCTTCGTCTATGTCTGGGCCGATTCGGTGGTGCACACGCGGTGGCGCAGCCGGCAGCGGCCGTTCGCCGAGAAGCACATGACGCTCACCGACGAAAGCATGGACGCCGTGTCGCTCTTTTTCAACCTCCGCTCGGCCAGAGCCGAAGATTTCGTCGAGGGCGAACCGCGCTCGCTGCAGATGGTGCTGCAGGACACGATCCGGCACCTCAACTACAATTTCCTGGGGCGCGAGAACAAGAAAATACGCAACATCGGCAAGTTCAAGACCCTGAAATTCAACTGTCAGTTAGGCACCACCGAGGGCTATTCGTTCACCGACGGCACGGTCTTCACCATCTGGATTTCGGACGACGAGAACAAAATCCCGCTCTACATCGAGTCGCCGGTGCGCGTGGGCAGCATCAACGCCTACATTTCGGGGTTCCGCAATCTGAAATACCCGCTGACGAGCCTTATCAAATAGGGGGTCTCGAAAGCGAAAAAGGCGAAAGGATAATGCCTCCCTTTCACCGCTCCTCGCGGAAGACGACCGATCCTTTCAGCCGTCCGTCGGGCCGCCCGGCCATGCCCGGCAACTCCCGCACGGTGCGAAGCTCCGCACCGGCCCGCGTGGCGGCGGGTTTCCGCCCTTGGGCGATCCACTCCGCAGCCAGTTCGTAGAGCGGATCGGCCGACGTGCCGAATTCGCCCGGATAGTAGACCTGCTCGTAGAACGGCCCCTCCGCAACCTCGATGTCGGGCACGAAACCGTCCGCATAGTCGCGGAATCCGACGGCGTTTTCCGAATAGAACGTGATGGGCATGAATGTATACAGTTCGCCGTCGACTACATGGTCGACATAGCCCTCCATGCCGACGTTCTTGCCGTTGGTGCGCGAACCGATGAGCCGCACCTCGACGCCCAGCCCGCGCAGTCCGTTGACGACCAGTTCGCTGGCCGACGCCGTACTCTCCGAGCACAGCACATAGATGCGCTTCAGCCCCAAGCCCGACGACAGCGCCGAAGCGATGGGCGTATAGATACCCGTGCCGTCGGGCACGCGGCTCTCGCCGATGCGGTAGACGCCGCTCTCGCCGAGCGCCGCACGCCGGGCGTTGTAGGTCATCCGGCAATAGACCGCATCCTTATAGGCTTCGCCGACGATGAGCGTGGCCAGCAAGGTGCTCGAACGCACGGCACCGCCGCCGTTGTAGCGCAAATCCAGAATCAGCTCCTCGGCACCCTTGAAATCGCGGAATGCGGCGATCAACGACTCGTCCTCCGCGGTCTCGAAACCCATGTAGAGCAGATAGGCCGTCCGCTTGCCGCCCACGGTCGTCACGGCACTTTTGTAAATGGCCGGATCGACATAGCTCTGCGACACGAGCGTCGCCTCGGGCAGCGGCTCCAGGTTCCGGAACTCGCCGCCGGCACCCCACACCACACGGTTGGGCACCGCCCGCACCGACGCTCCGTCGTACAGCCGCAGTGCCAGAGTCTTGTAGTTGCTCGCCGTGACCGCCTCGCCGTCGACCTTGGAGACGAACATGCCGCGCTCCAGTCCGGCCGCAGCCGCCGAAGTGCCGGGCGTCACCCCCTCGATCACGAATCCGATCGTCCCGCGCACCAGCTCCACGGCCCGCACGCGCCATATGCCCGTGCCGCTCACCCGCTCGCCCACCGACCGCGTGGCGCTGCCGGACGAACGCTCGGTTTTCGAGATGTAGGAGTAGAAATATTCGCGCCGGCCGTCTTTCCAGTGGCCGTCGTCGTAGTTCAGCGCGCGCCCCTCGGCATCCTCGACCGCAGCCACGCCCTGCAGGATCGAGGCGAGGAACGCATCGTAGCTCAACGCATAGTCGAGCGTCAGCCCGGGGATCGGCTCGCTCCACAGATAGTTGTCGCGCATGTACTTGGCCACCCACTCGTTGACCTCGACATATTCGCCGCCCTCGGCATACTGCACCACGCGGAACGAGGCGGCCGCCGGGCGTCCTTTCACCCGCACCGTCACCACGGCCGTACGGCGTTCGCCCGTCTCGTTGGCGGCCGTCGCCACATTGATGAACTGCCGGCCCGAAACGCCCACGCCGGGCGTCACCGTACACCACGTCTGACTGCTCCCGGCCTCCCAGATACCGTCGGCCACGAAGGAAAACAGATGCGTCTGCCCCTCCGACCGGCTGTAGACCTCGGCCGTCCACGAGGGCTGCGAAATGCCCGTATCGTCGTCCCCCAGGGACTTGTCGCCCGTGCAGGCCCCGCAGAGAGCGGCCCACAGCGCCAAGAAAAGAATGCGTTTCATATTTCAGCGTTTTTTTTATGTTCCGCAGCATATTTCCGGCACCAGGTCGCGATGCCGCAAGCGTCGCACTGCGGATTGCGGGCCATGCACACATAGCGTCCGTGGAGGATCAACCAATGGTGAGCCACGGGCAGCAGATGTCCCGGAATGTGTTTTTCGAGCGCCAGCTCGGTCTGGAGCGGGGTTTTCGAACCGGTGGTCAGCCCGATGCGCTCCGACACGCGGAACACGTGCGTGTCGACCGGCATCACCTCGCGCTGCCACAGCACGGCACCCAACACGTTGGCCGTCTTGCGGCCCACGCCGGGCAGGCGCTGCAACTCGTCCAGATCGGTCGGCACCTCGCCCCCGAACTCCCCGCACAACATGCGGGCCATACCGGCCAGATTCTTCGCCTTGTTGTTGGGATACGAAATGCTCTTTATATAAGGATATATCCCCTCCGCCCCCGCGGCAGCCATCTTGTCGGGCGTGGGAAAGGCCTCGAACAGAGCGGGCGTGGTCATGTTGACCCGCTTGTCGGTGCATTGGGCCGAGAGGATCACGGCCACCAGCAGCTGGTAGGGGTTCTCGTAGTGCAACTCGCTTTCGGCCACGGGCATATGCTCCGAAAACCAGGCGATGATGCCGTCGTATCGTTGCTTAAGTGTCATAACCGTTCAGTTTTTCGATCTTCGGAACAAAATCTTTTTGACCAGGAGTCCTGCTCCCTCGGGGCACAGCAGCAACCGCGGCGTACGCCTCACGTCGTCGCGCCAGCGAGCCAGATATTCCCCTGCCGGGCCATGGTAGGAGAGCACCCACAGCGCCACCGAGCTGCGCCGGCGCAAGATGCGGAAGCGGTTGCGGCCCGCGCCGTAGCGCTCGTCGAACCACAGGCTTATGTCCATGAGCGAGTCGCAGAAAGCGATCCGCCTGCGGTACTCGGTGTGGTGGCTCACGCTCACGGGCAGCCTCCGATGCACGGCCGTGAACTCGGGGATGAACGCCACCCGGCTGCATACGGCGAACCACAGCCACATGGGCGCGTCGTCGGTCATCCACTCGGGATGCCGTTCGGGGTGCACCTCGTCGTAATAGCGGGCGATCAGCTCGCGCCGCGCCAGGGTCGTGCAGTTGCAGATCGTCAGGCGGCACAGCAGCCGGTCGAAATCGGTGAAATGCACCTCCTCGTCGGGTGCGGTCGCACCGGTCGCCTGGTAGAAGTTCTCCGCCCGCGTGAAGCACATGCCGCACCCGGGATCGGCCTCCAGCCGATCGACCTGCAGCTGCAGCTTGCGGGGATCGCTCCACCAGTCGTCGCCGTCGCAGTAGGCCACATACTTGCCGCGGCAGGCCTCGAACGTACGCCGATAGTTGGCCCGCCACCCGACATTGGCGTCGGAAGCGACCACGCGCACCCGATCGGGATACTTCCCGGCATATTCCCGACAGATCGCCGCCGTCGAGTCGGTGCTGCAATCCTCGCCCAACACCAGTTCGACGGCGAACGAAGTCCGCTGCGCCAGCACGCTTTCGATGGCCTGCCGGAGGTAGGATTCGTGGTTGTAGGTCGTCATGCAGACCGAAACGAGCGGCGTATTCATCGATACAATCAGAAATCAGTCAGATAGCAACAAATTTATATGAACTTCCGAATATTATCATCTAACATTTCGTCAGTTTGGCGAATTTGGCCAGCAAGGTTTTTTCGCCGGCGTTGTCGAACCCGATCACTAACTTGTGGTCGCCCTGCAGCACCTCGATGCGCCGGATGATCCCCACGCCGAATTTCTGGTGCTCGACGCGCTGCCCCACGGCATAGCCGTCGCCCGAGGCGGTCGCCTCGCCCGTCGCCGGACGGGTACCCAACCGGCGCATTCCTTCGGTCGAAGGACGCGGCGGCTGCACCAGCGCCGGATCGGGAGCCGTACGTGCGCCCCCGCGAAAACCGCTCGAAGCCGAAGAAACACCGGAAGTCCCCCTGCCGGCCGCACCCGGATTGCCGCCGTCCCGACGACTCCCGTTCGAGGAGTAGCCGCCATATGCCCTGCCCCCCTGCTGCGCGCTCCGCGGATAGCGCTGCGCCGGGCCGCTGCCGTAGCCACGGTCGTCCGGGCGGGGCGCCTGCTTCTGCTGCTGGAACCGGTAGTCGAACTTGCGGCGCAGCTCGTCGATCGCCGAAGCTCCCGTCGGACGGGATTGCGGGCGTTCGTCGTCCTCGTCGGCGACATTTTCGAGATATTGCGGGTCGACCTCGTGCAGGAAACAACTCGGATGCGAAAATTTCATTTCTCCCCATGTAAATCGCATCTCGGCATAGGAGAGCGTCGCGGCGACCTTGGCGCGGGTCAGCGCCACATAGAACAGACGCCGCTCCTCCTCCAGTCCGTCGGGCGACTCCATGGCCCGCTGCGAGGGGAACAGATTCTCTTCGAGACCGACGATATACACATATTTATATTCGAGGCCCTTGGCCGAATGAACGGTCATCAAGGTCACTTTATTGCGATCCTCGGGGTCGTCCTTGTCCATGTCGGTCGTCAGCATGACGTTCTGCAGCCACTCCTCGACGGTCGCCTCCTCGCCCGGTTCGCGCTCGCCGCTGCGGATCTCGGCGTCGCGCTGCTCCTTGAAGAGCTGCATCGAGTTCAGAAGCTCCTCGATGTTGTCGAGCGCCGAAGCGGACTCGGGCGTATTTTCGGCCCGATAAATCCCTATGATGCCCGACTTCGACGCGATCTCCAGACCGAAATCGTACAACCCCTTTTCGGCCCGCACGCCGGCCAGCGACCGGATCAACGCCACGAACTCCGCGACTTTCCGGGCTATGGCCCGCTGCACGGCATCGGCGGGCGCTTCGGCGGCCAATGCGTCGACCGCCTCCCACATCGACACGCCCCGCTCGGCGGCCAGCTGCGCGATACGCTCCACGGAGGTGTCGCCGATACCGCGTGCGGGATAGTTGACGATGCGGCGGAACGCCTCGTCGTCGCGCGGATTGACGACCAGCCGGATGTAGGCCATCAAATCCTTGATCTCCTTGTGGTCGTAGAACGACGACCCCTTGTAGATGCGATAGGGAATGCCGCGTCGCCGCAAATTGTCCTCCAGCACGAGCGACTGGTTGTTGGTGCGGTAGAGGATCGCGGCCTCGTCCCACCGGTCGCCGTCGGCCCGCACACGGTCGCGCAGGTCGGAGACCACCATTTCGGCCTCCTCGCGGTCGGTGGACGCCCGCAGCACGCGGATCTTCTCGCCCCGGGCACCCTCCGAGAAGCACTTCTTGTCCAGCTTCTTGGAGTTGCGCCGGATCACCGAGTTAGCCGCCTCGACGATGGTCTGCGTCGAACGGTAGTTTTGTTCGAGCTTGAAGACCTCGGCATCGGGAAAATCCTTCTGGAACGACAGGATGTTTTCGATCTTGGCCCCGCGGAACGAGTAGATCGACTGTGCGTCGTCGCCCACGACACACACCCGCGAATGGGTCTGCGACAGGCGCCGGATGATGACATACTGCGCATAATTGGTGTCCTGGTACTCGTCGACGAGGATGTACTTGAAGAGTTCCTGATAATGCGCCAGCACGTCGGCGCAGTCGCGCAGCAGGATGTTGGTCTGCAGCAGCAGATCGTCGAAATCCATGGCGCCGTTGTGCTTGCAGCGCTGGCAATAGATATTGTAGATGTTGCCGAATTCGGGAATCTGCGCATGGCGATCCTCCGTAGCATACGACGCGTTGGCCAGATAAGCGCCGGGAGTCACCAGACTGTTTTTGGCGAACGATATGCGCGACGCGAGCCGCGCGGGCTTGTATTTGTCGTCGTCGAGGTTCAGTTCGCGGACGATGGTCTTCAAAAGGTTCCTGCAATCCGACGGCTCGTAGATCGTGAACGACTGGGGAAACCCTATGCGGTCGGCATTCTCGCGCAGAATCCGCGCGAAGACCGAGTGGAACGTCCCCATGCGGATGTAGCGGCTGCGGTTGTCGGGCAGCATCTGCGCGATGCGCCCGCGCATCTGCTCGGCGGCCTTGTTCGTAAAGGTGAGAGCCAGGATGTTCGACGGCGCGACTCCCTGTGCGATCATGTAGGCGATGCGCGAGGTGAGCACGCGTGTTTTGCCCGATCCGGCGCCGGCGATGATGAGCGACGGCGAATCGTAGTTTTCGACCGCCGCACGCTGGGCGGGGTTGAGGCCTTCTAAAATATCCGACACGGAATTGGGGTTGAGTGGTGCGGGTACAAATTTACGATTTTTATTTTCCCCGTGCAAACGCCGTGGCCGCAAGCCGTCCCGTATACGGCCCGATCATCACGCCGTTGAAACCGCGGGCCGTATGGGTGCTCAAATTGCGCGTATTGACACCTCGCGCCGCCACGACCGGCGCGCCGTCGCCCGCGGCATACTCCAGGTCGCAGCTTCCGCCCTCGCCCCGCACGCGCAGGAGCAGGGGTTTCGCCGCTTCTTCGGGGCGCAGCGGCAGGAAAACGAGTGTTTCGGCCTCCTTTTCGACCCGCACGACGATCAGGGCGTCGATTCCGTCGCGCCGCACCTTGCCGAACAGCAGGTGGTGGCGTTCGTTCTGAAACAGCGCCAGCCCCGCGAACTGCCCCTCGGTCGGGCGGCAGATCATCTCGGTTTCGACCGTAAAGTCGGTGTGCTGCTGGCGACAGCCCACGAACGCCGGGTTGGCTACTTCGCCGATCGTGCGGCCGTTGTCGCGCAACCTCAAGCCCCGGCGACCGGTGCGGTGCCAGATGCTGCGGGGCGTGCGGATCATGAGCCAGCGATCGTCGAGACCCGCCGAAAAATCGGTGCTCCACGCGAAATTGCCGCTCTCCGGACGCAGCGCCGCGTCGGGTTCCAGCCCCTCTTTCCGCACCACCGAGGGCACCGCCTCGCCCGCAGGCAGGATGACCGGATCGCCGTCGTCCCACATCACGGGCAGCAGAAAGGTTTCGCGCCCCGTATTGTAATAGTCGTCGGCATAGGGCCGGCAGCCTAAAAAGAGGGCGTACCATGCGCCGGAGGGGGTCTCGACCATGTCGGCATGGCCCGTGCTGGTCACCTTGTCGGGCCGGTCGGCGGGCAGGTCGCGCTGGGTCAGCACCGGATTGTGCGCACAAGGCGTATAGGGGCCTTTCACCTGATGCGACTTGAGCGCCACCTGCGCATGCCCCTCATAGGTGCCGCCCTCGGCCGCAAGCAGGAAATATTCGCCGTCGTGTTTGTAGAGATGCGGCCCTTCGAGCCACTCGGGATGCGCCGCGAAGTCGATGCCGCCGTCGAGCAGCAGCACTGGGTCGCCCACGACGCGATCGGTCGCGGTGTCGTACTCCCGCAGCCACAAAGCCCTGTGGCTGTTCCATTGCCGCCCGCCCGGAGGCATGCCGTTGTGCAGCAGGTAGGCCTTGCCGTCGTCGTCGAAGAAGAACGAGGGGTCGATCCCTTCGACTTCGGGCAGCCGGATCGGATCGCTCCAGCCGCCCGCGAAAGGATCGCGGCACTTGACCACGAAGTTTTCGATGCCGTCGACACACGTGTTGACCACGTAGAACGTGTCGTTGTGCGGGTTGTAGCTGATGTCGGGCGCATAGATGCCCCGGTTGAAGCGCAACGAATCGAGCGGCGCCTGCTCCGGACGGTCGAGCACGAATCCCAGCGGCCGCCAGTGCACCAGATCGCGGCTGTGGTGGATCGGGATCGAGGGCCAGAACGTGAACGACGAGTTGACCAGGAAATAGTCGTCGCCCTTGCGGCAGACGCTCGGATCGGGGTGGAAGCCCGCCAATATGGGGTTGAAATATTCGTTGCCGGGATCGACAGGACGGTCGAACCGGGCATCGTGCCCCTCATACGAAAAACGCACGTAACGCGCTTCGCCCTCGGCAAGCCGGCCGCAACCGCCGGCCAGCAGTCCGGCCGCCAAGACCGGCAAAAGGAAAATACGGAATGCAATCATAAGTCAAAGATACGAAGAGCCGAGCGCAATGCCAAATTTATTTGAGCATTGCCGAGGCCGGAGTATCTAAAACGAAGTTAGAGATACGAAAAGTCGAGCGCAGATAAAAAATTCATCCGCCATTTTTATTATTTTTGCAATATCTTTGCGAATTCCCTCGTTAACGTAGAGTTACGGACAAACAGAAAAACAAACATACACTATGAGCGAAGTCATCAACATCAAGGAACTCAACGAACGCATCGAGCGCGAATCGGTCTTCGTCGACACGCTGCGCACCGAAATGGGCAAGGTCATCGTGGGCCAGGGCCACCTGGTCGACACGCTGCTGATCGGTCTGTTGTCCAACGGCCACATCCTCCTGGAGGGCGTGCCGGGTCTGGCCAAGACGCTGGCCATCACCACGCTGGCCAAGGCCGTCGACGCTGGGTTCTCGCGCATCCAGTTCACGCCCGACCTGCTGCCCGCCGACCTGATCGGCACGTTGATCTACTCGCAGAAGA
>CAYSJF010000028.1:0-18924 GCA_964431265.1 uncultured Alistipes sp.
TAGAGCACAACACTTTTAATGTTGGGGTCCTGGGTTCGAGCCCCAGCGGGTTCACGGAAAAAAGCCGCTCTGCAATGAGCGGCTTTTTTCATGTCACCAGCCGAACGTGCGAAAGCCCCCGCTTTTATCCGAACGCTTCTCAAAAAATGCGGTATTTATTCCACTTCGACATCGACGAAAAGGCGCAAAGGACGGGAGGAGTCGGAGAAATGCAGATCGAGGTTCTTGAACTGCCAGCCCCGCAGGCCGCGGGAGTCGAACGTGAGACTCAATTCGCGGGTTTCGCCCGACAGCAGAGGCGCCGCATCGAATGCGAAATCGACGCACCCGCAGCTCCGCTCGGACGAGACGAGAACAACGGCCCGCGATGCACGGTTGGCAATCCATAGCCGGGAAACGGCTATTTCGCCCGAATACAGCTTACCCAGCCGCACGGTGTCGCGACCGCCGAATTCGAGCAGCGAATCGGTCAGGGCGACGACCCTACCCCTGTGTTCGACGGCCGTAGGGCACGAAACGCAGGCGCATGTCCAAAGAGCGATCCCGCAAAGAAAGAGAGCACGGCGCATGGCCCGCTAAATCAATCCGCGGCCGGATTTCAGGATACGCCCCTGCCCGGAAAGCGAGGCGACGATCTTGTCCAGCACGCCGTTGATGAAAGTGCTGCTGCCCGGTGTGGAGTAGTATTTGGCGATTTCGATCCACTCGTCGAGCGTCACCTTGACCGGAATGGAGGGAAACTCGATGAGTTCGGACATGGCGCATCCCAAGATGAGGTTGTCCATGAAGACGATGCGCTCGACATCCCAGTTGGAGGTGAACTTCTCGATCTCGCTTTGGTATTTGTCGTAGTTGACCAGCGTCTTCTCGAAAAGCGTCTTGACGAATTCGGGATCGTCGTCGCACTTGAACTCGGGCAGAATCTTCAGATCGGTATGCGAGGGCCGCAGCGACGCGAGCGTCCGCTGGATCATGATCAAAATATAGGGCAGGTCGTCGCTCCAGAGGATCGACATCTCCTCCAGCACGTCGTCCAGCTCGTCGCAGTTCTGGATTTCGTTGAAAAAATCCTCGACGAAACGACGGTCGTCGTCGAACGAGCGCTCCTCGCGCAACATGTACTCCTTATAATAATCGCTTTCGACGAGGCGGGAATAGAGCGTGCGAATCAGATCGGGATAACGCTCCCACCCCAATTTATGGGCGGCAAGATAATCGTTCAGCGCATCACTGTTGGCCATGATGCGCAAAACGGCATTGTCCACGAACTTGGTGTTGGGGTGCAGGTCTTCGTAGGTCGGCAACTTCTTGGACTTGGCCATCTCCAGACGCTGCCCGGTGTAGCGCGCCAGCTCGACAGGAAGCGACATCATCTGGAAATAGAGGTCATAGGCCTTGTCGACGGAGGTCATGAGCGTTTTCTCGGAAGCGATCATGTTGTCGGCGTCCGACTTGAAATGGGCGAACAGCGCCTTGACGACCTTGATACGAAGTAATCTTCTGCTCAACATATGCGATAGAACGTTTAGAACGGGCGCAAAAATACGATTAAAAATCAAGAATCGGAAATGCGCAGACAGATTTTTCGGCTGGCGAAAACGACTTTTTTAAGCGCGGATTATGGATTATGAATGGCGAATTCCGTATCTTTGCGACCGTATGGAACGAACCGAGACCAAACAACCTGAAGAACGTCGGCCCTACGACGTGATCGTCGTCGGGGCGGGAGCTGCCGGCATGATGGCGGCAGGTACGGCCGCGCAAGCCGGGAAACGGGTGCTGCTGCTCGAAAAGATGGAGAAGTCGGGCCGCAAAGTCCGCATATCGGGCAAAGGGCGCTGCAACGTGACCAATGCCCGCCCGCCCGAGGAATTCGCGCAGCAGGTACGCACGAACGCCGAATTTTTCGCGCCGGCGTTCGCGGCGTTCAACAACCGGGCGACGATGCGGTTCTTCGAACGCCGGGGCGTGAAACTCGACGTCGAACGCGGCGACCGGGTATTCCCCCACAGTGGCAAGGCCTGGGACATAGCCAATGCCCTGCTCGACTACTGCGTGGACAACGGCGTGAAGATCCTCTATGAAATCCGCGTAACCGAAATCATGACGCTCGGCGGCCGGGTTTTCGGAGTCCGCTATGTCAACAAACGGGGTTTCGAACGCAAGGAAGAGTGCGCGCAGGTGATCGTGGCGACGGGCGGCGTCTCCTACCCCGCCACCGGCTCCACGGGCGACGGATATGCGTTCGCCGCCGATCTGGGCCATACGATCGAGCCGCTGCGGCCCTCGCTGACGCCGCTGGTAAGTTCGCACCCCCAAATGAAATACCTCCACGGCCTGCAACTGCGCAACGTCAAGGCCGTGCTCCATATCGACAACGAGCCGGTGCGCGAAGAGTTCGGCGAAATCGGATTCTCGGATCGCGGCATCGAAGGTGCCGTGGCGCTCCGCATGAGCCGCGACGCGGTGGATGCCCTGATCGAGCAGCGCCGGGTGAAGATCGTGCTCGACCTGAAACCCGCGCTGACCGCAGAGATGCTGCGCGACCGCATCGCCCGCGAACGGGCCGAACTGCGAAAGACCGACTTCTTCGGCGAGCTGCTCCGCAAGCTGGTGCCCAAAGGGCTGGTCATGCCGCTAGCGCAAGAGCTGGATATCCACTCGAAGAACTACCTGTCGAAGATCACCGATGCCGAGATCGACCGGTTGATCCGCACGCTCAAGGGCATGACGTTCCCCGTGACGGACTATGCGCCGTTCGAATATGCCGTGACCACGGCCGGCGGCGTGCGCTGCGACGAAGTGAACCCCCACACCATGGAATCGCTCAAAGTCAGCGGATTGTATTTCGCCGGCGAAGTGCTCGACCTGGACGCCAACACGGGCGGCTACAACCTCCAGATCGCCTTTTCGACGGGCCGGCTGGCGGGCATGCTGAAAAAATAAGGTCATGAAACTCGCATTGAACCGCTGGAAACCGCAACTCGAAGCGCGCATGGCGGCCGCACGAAGCCGCCTTGTGCGTGCCCGCCATTTCCGCGGGCACGGCGTACACTCGCCGTTCGTCTATGCGATCGTCCGCGAAGTCTTCATGCGCACGACCCTGCTGCCGGGCGATCGCGCCCTTTATCGCGCCCTGCTGGAAGCCGGAGCGAGCGAACGTCGGGCCATGCAGCTGCAAAACCTGGCGATCCACGAAGGTTACGGTACGTTTGGCGTGAATCGTGCGGAGGGGGCATTCTGCATAGCGCTGCGCGACCTGCCGCGGGCCGAACTGCTGGCCCTGGTCGACGCAGCGGCGCAATCGGGAGCCACCGTAGCCGTGCTGGAACCGGCGGCCGGCTACGAACGCCGCATGCTGTGCCGCCAGCTCGTGGCCATGCACCGCTCCACCTCGGTGGACAATCGGGCCTACCTGCTGCTGTTCAACAATCATCTGCCGAAACAACACTTCGAACTGTGAAACTGTATACCAAAACGGGCGATCGGGGCATGACCTCGCTTATAGACGGACAACGGGTTTTCAAGACGGACAACCGCGTGGAAGCCTACGGCACGGTCGATGAACTGACGTCGTTCGTGGCGCTGCTGACCGACCATTTGCGCGGAGACGCCGCCCTTGCCGGTTGCGTGGATGAACTGAATCGGATTCTCTCGCATCTGATGACGGTCGAAGCGCTGCTGGCTGCGGGAGAAGCGGACGACACCCGGGTGCAACCACTGGCACCGGAGTGCGTGGAGCGGCTCGAACGGCAGATCGACACCCTGCAGGCCTCCTTGCCGCCCATCGACAAATTCACCCTGCCGGGCGGCCACGCAGCCGTGTCGCTGTGCCACGTCTGCCGCACCATATGCCGCCGAGCCGAGCGGGCCGCGCTGCGCGCCGACCAGGAACACGACGTAGATGCGACGGCATTGGTGTGGCTCAACCGCCTTTCGGATTATTTCTACGTCCTGGGCCGCACACTGACCGTCCACTACCACGTGGATGAAACCCTTTGGATTCCTTGAACGGACGACCGGCACCTGCCCTCCCCTGCAAATCAAGGATCGACCGTACGACCCCGTCCGGAATAAAAGATATATTTTGTATTTCTTGATTTTTTTATACTTTTGCAAATCGTCCATGACACGGACGACCGGTCTGCCCATGCAGACCGGGAGATTGCGCAACCAAAACCTTTGATACTATGTACTGGACGCTTGAACTGGCATCGAAACTGGAAGATGCTCCCTGGCCCGCGACGAAAGAGGAACTGATCGACTATGCGGTGCGCTCGGGTGCCCCTCTCGAAGTACTGGAAAACCTGCAGGAGATAGAGGACGAAGGCGATATCTACGAATCGATCGAAGACATCTGGCCCGACTACCCCTCGAAAGACGACTTCTTCTTCAACGAGGAGGAGTATTAGTCTTTCCGAAAAAGATTAACGGCGCGACAACAAGGAAGATTTGTTGTCGCGCCGATGTTTTATGGTTTTAAGCAGCTAAAAACGAGGACGGGAGCTATCTTTTTCTACACCAGGTCATGCAGTTCAATCCACCGCCTGCTGCGACAGATCGCGTTATGTCCAATTGTGCGATCGTACAATCGGGATAATAAGTCTCTATCTGTCTCAATGCCTGTGCATCATATGCGGTATTGAGCTTCGGCAACACGATCAGATGTCCTGCCGTCAAAAAATTGATATAAGCCCAGCTTCGCGAATCTTTCTTGCGGCAATCGTAGCGCAGGGTCTCGACATGGAATGCGGCAGAAAGGCATTTCAGCATATCGTTCGCCATGTCGCGGTCGAAATCGGCGTAGTTGGTCATCAGTACCGTGTCGTCCGATATCGCCTTGACGATGCCGTCCGCATGTCCGTATTTTTCGACTTTATCCCACGGCAGAAACAGCAGCTCGCATTCGAACAGCTTTTCCAATTCGCGGATAAGCGAACTGCGGTCATATTGCGGATTCTCGGCAAACACCTTTTCGGTCATGATGATGCGGTTTCCCGCCTTTACCACATTGCCGCCGTCGATTATCATATCGGAATATTTCGCATCGAGCTGCAGTTGTCGGCATATCGCGCGGGAATCCGTAATGAAGCGTCGGTTGCAAGCCCGTTTCGCAAGATAGTCGGGACGGTAGGTATAGCAAACGAAACGGTCGTTATCGATTTGTATGGGCATATAGTCCCTGCACCACAAATCATTTGTGCAGGGAATCGTTTTGCAGGCCACACCTTCCTTTTCCAGTATCGCCGTGAGTCCTGCAAAAATATCCGGAAATTGGCTCTGCAACCACGGCGAAAGCCAAACCTCATCGGCGTCGGAATCGTGTATCATGATCTTTTTCGAGTGTAAATCGCCACCGTCGCTCGTCCTGCACATACTTCCCGTTGGCAGTGTTGTTGCCGGCCGTTTTTTCTGCAGGTTCCTTTACAATCTCTCCGTTGCCGTTTTCTATGTATCGGGCTGCATTGTGGCGAGGTGTGCAATTTGCCGCGAAGATCGTGTTGTCGGCATTTTCGTCCTCTTCCCACTTTATGTTGAACCCGCCGTCGAAAACCGAAAACCGGCCGTAAAGCGCTTCGTAAAGATAGGTCGGTCGGTTCTCATCGCCGATGAGTTCCCCGTTTTTTTCGACTTTGTATTCGCGGATAAGGGCCGATGCCCGGATGGCCGATTCGGGGTTGGCGCCCAACTCGAACGTAAGGTCTATGCCCGACACGTGATTATGCAATACGCCATGCGCAAAGATTTCGGGAGTTTCTTTTCCCGAGTTGCGATGGTAAACTATAGGGTCTTTTATTGCGCCTTGTTCTTCATGCCAATATATCTCGATGCAGGTAGGATATATCTTTACATAGTCCGTAGTGCTGCTGACAAGAAACTGACCGTTGAAAACAAGTTCGGCAATTTTCATGAATTCCGACGGCACGATGCCTGCAGCGGCGGAACGGTGTATCTCCTCAAGATCGAGATTTTTCAACTTTTCTTGCAATCTGCTCATTTTCATAATCTGCAATTCGATATTCGACACAAATGTAGCAAACTTTTAGCAGCCCGGCTAAAATTTTCTGTTAAAAAACGTTAAGCCTTAGATTATCGTCCTGCCAGGAAGTTATCGATCCATTCCGTTGCCTGGGCGACGGGGTCGCCGTGCATGTCGAGCCAACGAATGGAGGTGTCGCGGCGGAACCAGGTCATCTGCCGCTTGGCGAACTGACAAATAGCGGTATACAGCTTTTCGTAGAACTCGTCGAAATCGGCGAATTCGCCCTTGATATAGCGGGCGATGAAGCGATATTCGAGACCGAGGTTATAGAACGCCTCGTAAGGGATGCCGGCGTCGAGGCCCTGCTTCACCTCGTCGATCATCCCCTGCTCCAAACGCAGGCGCAAACGCTCGTCGATACGCTGACGCAGCACGGGCCGCTCCCATGTGACGCCGATTTTCAAGACATCGTAACGAGGGTGACAAGCCCGAGTTTCGGAGAAGTCGCGGCCGGATAACAGGACTTCGCAGGCCCGCACGAGTCGGCGCCGGTTGTTGAGATCGAGGAATGCCGGAACCTCGCCCGACTTTTCGCAGAGCAGTCGCACCAACTCCTCGGCCGGCATCGCTTCCAGCCGCTCGCGCAACGCCTCGTCAGGCCCGGCATCGACCAACTCGTAGCCGTCGGCCACCGCATTGACATAAAGCCCCGTACCGCCCACTAAAAAAGGCTGTTTCCCGCGGCCCAGGATGTCGTCGATCGCGGCATAGGCGTGCGACTGGTAATCGGCGAGCGAGAAGTAGACGCCCGCATCGGCGATGTCGAGCAAATGGTGCGGCACGGTCTGTCGCTCCTCGGCCGTGACCTTACCCGAGCAGAGGTCGTAGCCGCGCAGAATCTGCCGCGAATCGGCCGAGACGATCTCGCCGCCGTAACGCCGCGCAAGCTCCAGCCCCACCGCGCTCTTGCCCGAGGCGTTGGTGCCGACAATGGCGATCAGTTTGGGGTTCATGGGACGATCTTCCGTCTAACAAGACAAAGATAACGAAAATTATTGTTTTTATGGTCCCGACCATAAATTGTTTGCAGAATCCGAAAGATATTCCTAATTTTCGATTAAAATCGAAACTGCTTAATTATGAAAATGAAACCGGCTGACCAACTCATCAAAGATGTCTGCGAACATCTGACAGACTGCATCTTCTTCTATTTACAGAATGACCGGGAATTCATGGCCGACTATTTGATTTCGAATAAACAGACACAAGAAACCTTCAACAAAACGATGGGCAAGGCAATTAAGAATGAATTCAGACTCTTCAATGACGGGAAATGCCACAATCCTCGATCCGCATTGATTAAAAGCTATACCAAGCACAAATTGTGACTTCAGTCGTCTTGAGTTCCGCCTTTCTGGCAACTTCGCCGGGCGGACGGAATTTTGCAGTCGGAGGCTTCGGCACCGATTTTGCCGCGGAGAGCGAAAAAAATCGCGATGATGACGACCAACCGCTTGCCGGACACGGTGCCGCAATACACCCGGCGATCATTCATGATTCATTCGGCGCTCAGCCTGCTCGCCGGCATCGGCGCCACCTCGATATGGGCCTATCTGCTGGGACGCCGCGACCGCACGAAACACACACAAGGGCCTGCACCCCGCATTCGGGCAGATCGCAGTCCGACCGGTCGCATCGTGCTTGCCAGTCTCGAAATTCTGCCGATGCTGTTGCCGTTGCTTCTCGAACAGCGCCGCAAAGAGAAGCCGGCAGAGGCGGCAGAAGCCTCGAAACCGCGGCCGGCGCGACGAATCGGAGCCTACGTACTCCCGGTGCTACTCTGTTTGGCGCTGGGCGGGCTGGCCGGCTGGCTGCAGCGCCCGGCGCAGGCCGAGTGGTACCCTACCCTGCTGAAGCCCGCCGGGACACCGCCGAACTGGATGTTTCCGGTAGCATGGGGCACGATTTACATATTGATGGGCATTTCGGCCGGACGCATTCTGACCGGTTCGGGAAAAATGCGACGCGAAGTGCTGACGGTATGGGGCATTCAGTTGGGCGTCAACTTCCTGTGGAGCATCCTCTTTTTCGTCTGCCGCAGTCCGCTCGCCGGGATGATCGCCATCGTGGTGCTCGATGCACTCGTGGCGCTCTACATCGCCCGCAGCTATCCCCTGCGGCACGACGCAGCGTGGCTTTTCGTACCCTATGCGATATGGCTGCTCTACGCCACCTACCTCAACGGCTGGATTCTGGCCATGAACGGCCCGGGAATCTGAAAAAACCACTTCGAACGGGCGATCGCATCGGAAAAAACGCTATTTTGGCTGACGCCGAAAATACTCACGCTCGGCATAATCAAGCTATCGCTTGCTTCTGCGCTCGACTTTTCGTATCTTTGGCTGACGCCGAAGATACACTGGCCTCGGCAATGCTCAAATAAATTTGGCATTGCACTCGGCTCTTCGTATCTTTGCAAGAAACGAACGCTTACTGATTTTCTGATGAAAGGAATCGTATTGGCCGGAGGTACGGGGACACGCTTGTACCCGCTCACCAAAGGTGTGAGCAAGCAGCTGCTGCCGATCTACGACAAACCGATGGTCTACTATCCGGTTTCGGTGCTGATGCAGGCCGGAATCCGCGAGATACTCATCATCTCGACACCCGACGATCTGCCGGCGTTCCGCCGTCTGTTGGGCGACGGCAGCGACTACGGTGTGCACTTCGAATACGCCAAACAGCCCAGACCCGAGGGACTGGCGCAGGCCTTCCTTATCGGCCGCGAGTTCATCGGCGACGACGCAGTGTGTCTGGTGCTGGGCGACAACATCTTCCACGGCGCAGGATTCGCCAAAATCCTCCGCGAAGCGGTCGAGACCGTGGAAAAAGCGGGCAAGGCCACCGTTTTCGGCTATCGGGTCGACGATCCCGAGCGCTACGGCGTAGCGGAGTTCGACGCGGCGGGCGACTGTCTCTCCATCGAAGAGAAGCCCGCGCATCCCAAATCGAACTATGCCGTGGTAGGACTCTATTTCTACCCCAACAAAGTGGTCGACATTGCGGCTGGTATCCGACCGTCGGCCCGCGGCGAACTGGAAATCACGTCGGTGAACCAGGCATTCCTGCACGACGAAGAGCTGAAAGTGCTGCCCCTGGATCGCGGCTTCGCCTGGCTGGACACCGGGACGCACGATTCGCTGGCCGAGGCGTCGATTTTCGTAGAGGTCATCGAGAAGCGCCAGGGCATGAAAATCGCCTGCTTGGAGGGCATAGCCTATGAACAAGGATGGATCACAACCGAAAAACTGCGCGAACTGGCCGCCCCGATGTCTCATAACCAATATGGCAAATATCTGTTGAAGATCGCAGAGGAACCAGAACGACTCCATATCGATCAATCATGAAGATCATAGAAACCGACATCGAAGGCGTAGTCGTCATCGAGCCGCATATCTTCAAAGATACCCGAGGCTATTTTTTCGAGAGTTACTCGCAGCGGGAATTCGACGAAAAAGTCCGTCCTGTGAAGTTCGTGCAGGACAACGAGAGCCGCTCGTCCTACGGCGTGCTGCGCGGACTGCATTTCCAGAAGCCGCCCCACGCCCAGTCGAAACTCGTGCGCGTGATCGCGGGCCGGGTGCTGGACGTAGCCGTCGACATCCGCAAAGGCAGCCCGACGTTCGGACGCCATGTCGCCGTCGAACTGACGGGTGAAAATCATCGTCAGCTGTTCATTCCGCGCGGATTCGCCCACGGATTCGCCGTGTTGAGCGACGAGGCGGTTTTCCAATACAAATGCGACGGCTTCTATGCTCCCCAGTCCGAGGGTGCGATAGCCTGGGACGACCCCGCACTGGCTATCGACTGGCGCATTCCGACAGCCGACGCCCTCCTCTCCGAAAAGGACGCCTGCCACCCGCGGCTCGCCGATATCGAACCGCCGTTCAGTTTCCACGAAAACCTCTACCCATGAATATTTTGGTAACCGGGGCCAACGGGCAGCTGGGACGCGCACTCCGACTCGTCGCCCCCGACAGCAAGAACACCTACATTTTCACCGACGCGGCCGAGCTGGACATCGCAGACCCGGCAGCGATAGAAAAAACGGTGGCAGACCTCAAACCGGACGTCGTGGTCAACTGCGCCGCCTATACCGACGTGGAAAAAGCCGAAAAAGAGGTCGAGCTGGCCGAGCGGCTCAACGCCACTGCCGTAGCCGATCTCGCCGCCGTTTGTGCGAAATCCGGCGCGCTGTTGATCCACATTTCGACCGACTATGTATTCGGCGGCAACAGCGGCAATACCCCGCGCGACGAGTCCGAGCCGACGAATCCTACCGGTGTCTACGGCCGCACGAAGCTCGCCGGAGAACGAGCCGTCGTCGCGTCGGGCTGTCGGTATCTGATCCTCCGCACCTCCTGGCTCTACAGCGAGTCCGGCAAGAACTTCGTCAAGACAATGCTCGACCTGACAGCCGAGCGCGAAACCCTCGACGTGGTTTTTGACCAAGTCGGCACCCCGACCTATGCCTACGACCTGGCGCAGGCGATCGTTGAGATCATAGAAAACCGCAAATACGAAGGTCGTACGGGCATCTATCATTACTCAAATGAGGGGGTCTGCTCGTGGTACGATTTTGCGAAAGCGATTGGCGAAACAGCGGGACATACGGCGTGCGAAATTCGGCCATGTCATTCTGACGAGTTCCCCTCCGAAGTCGTGCGGCCGGCTTACTCGGTGTTGGACAAAACCAAGTTCAAGGAGACTTTCGGCATTCGGATACCCTACTGGAGCGATTCGCTGAAAAAGTGCATCCGAAACCTAACCGAACAAAACGACTGAAAAATGGCTTTCGAACGGAACATTCTTATTACCGGCGGCGCCGGATTCATCGGCAGCCATGTGGTGCGTCTCTTCGTGGAAAAATATCCCAGCTACCGCATCATCAACGTCGACAAGCTCACCTATGCCGGCAATTTAGCTAACCTTGCGGACGTGGAGAAGCGTCCGAACTACTGCTTCGAGCGGGTCGACATCTGCGACTACGAGGCAATGCTGGCGATTTTCCGCAAATACGCCGTCGACGGCATCATTCACCTCGCCGCTGAAAGCCATGTCGACCGCTCGATACACGACCCGTTCGCATTCGCCCGTACAAACGTTCTGGGGACGCTCTCGCTGCTCCAGGCTGCCCGGACATACTGGGAAGCACAACCCGAGAAATACTCCGGCAAACGCTTCTATCACATCTCCACCGACGAAGTATATGGCGCCCTGGAAATATCCCGGCCCCAAGGCGGTGCCGACGGACATGGCCCCTATGGCAACGAATCGTTCTCCGAGACCACCCGCTACGATCCCCATTCGCCCTATTCGGCCTCCAAGGCTTCGTCCGACCACTTCGTACGGGCGTTCCACGACACCTATGGGATGCCCACGATCGTAACCAACTGCTCCAACAACTACGGCCCCTATCAGTTCCCCGAAAAGCTCATACCCCTATTCATCAACAACATCCGCCAAGCCAAGCCCCTCCCCGTCTATGGCAAAGGCGAGAACGTCCGCGACTGGCTCTATGTCGAAGATCATGCCCGGGCGATAGATCTCATATTCCACCGCGGCAAGATCGCCGAGACCTACAACATAGGCGGCAACAACGAATGGCGCAACATCGACATCATAAAACTCATCATCAAAACTGCAGACCGCCTGCTGGGCAACTCCGAAGACTATTCGGAGCATCTGATTACCTATGTACCCGACCGTGCGGGACATGACATGCGATATGCGATCGACAGCTCCAAACTCAAAACGGAGTTGGGCTGGGAACCCGCCACCCGATTCGAGGAGGGCATAGAAAAAACCGTGCGCTGGTATCTCGAAAACCAAGCATGGATGGACAATGTAACGTCGGGTGAATACCGCGAATATTATCGCCGGCTCTACGGCCAGTGACCTATTCCCGACGGCTCAAATCGGCAAGCGTTCCGCGGACGAAAGCGATCAAAGGCTGCGGCGCGACCTTGAGTTGCAAGCCCCGCACACCGGCGCTGATGTAGATAAAGGGATGATCGACGGCCGTGGAGTGGAAAAAGGTGGGCAGCGACTTCTTCATGCCGACGGGCGAACAGCCGCCACGGATATAGCCGGTCGAAGGCAGCAGCTCTTTCATGGGGATCAGATCGGCTTTCTTGTTGCCCGAAATGCGGGCCGCAGCCTTGAGGTCGACCTCGTGATCGCCCGGCACCACGCAGACGAACAAGCCCGAGCGATCGCCCCGCAGCACCAAGGTCTTGAACACGCATTCGATCGGCTCGCCCAGCTGCTCGGCCACATGGGTGGCGGCCAAATGCTCCTCGTCGACTTTGTAGGGCACCAGTTCATAGACTATGCCGGCCCGGTCGAGCAGGCGCGCGGCGTTGGTTTTCTCGATCTTCATATTCATGCAGGTTTTCTCGCCTCGGCATTGCTCGTGCAAGCCCTCGACCCATCGAAAACGGTCATACGGGATATGGCGAAAAACTTTCTGCCGGCAAAGTTACGCAAATTCGAAGATTTCATTACCTTTACACCTTATAAAACCGCAAACCGATGATCGGAGGCGCCCTGTTCGACATGGACGGCACGCTGGTGGATAACAGCGCCGTGCATGTGAAAGCATTCGAAATATTCTGCGCACGCTACGGCGTGACCGATTGGCAAGAGAAACTCGCCCGCGCGTTCGGCATGGGCAACGACGATATCATGCGTTCGATCATGCCCGAAGAGGTGATCCGCGACAAAGGCCTGGCGGCGCTGTCCGACGAAAAGGAGGCGCTCTATCGCGAAATCTACGCCCCGACGATCCGTCCGGTCGAGGGATTGGTCGACCTGCTGGGGCGCCTGCACGATGCGGGCATCCGCTGCGCCGTAGGGTCGTCGGGCTGCCGGGCGAACATCGACTTCGTGCTGGACAAGTGCGGCATCGAGGGGTATTTCGACACCATCGTCTCGGGCGACCGGGTGACGCGCTGCAAACCCGACCCCGAAATCTATCTGACGGCTGCCGCTGCACTGGAACTGAAACCGGCGGAATGCGTTGTTTTCGAGGACGCCAAAGCCGGCATCGAAGCCGCTCGCAGAGCCGGCGTCGGGCGCATCGTAGCGCTCACCGCCACCCTCCCGCGCGAAGTGTTGGCCGCCGAAACGGCCGCCGACATGATTATCGACACATTCGCCGACATTGTCGACCTAAAACCTATTTTGCAATAATTATGCTACGAGGAATCGCCACCATCGGACTGCTCGTCGTTTCCAACGCTTTCATGACGCTGGCATGGTATGGGCATATCGCTTTCAAATCGCGCCTCGAACGCTTCGGCATGGCGGCGATCGTGGTGTTGAGCTGGGGTATCGCCCTGTTCGAATACTGCTTTCAGGTGCCTGCCAACCGCATCGGTTCCGCGGAATTCGGCGGGCCGTTCTCGCTTTGGGAACTCAAGGTGATCCAGGAAGTGGTGTCGCTCACGGTTTTCACCCTTTTCGCCCTGCTGTTTATGCGCTCGGACACGCTGCGCTGGAACCACCTGGCCGGATTCGCCTGTTTGATACTGGCCGTCTACTTCATCTTCCGCAAATAACCGCATTCGATCGAACCATGATGGGACACCGCACTTTCCAGACCCTTGCCGCGATCGCGATAGCTTTCGCCGGCCTGACTATCTCCTGCGATATGCTGCATCCGAAGCAGCACGCCTTTTCCGACCACGAGCTGTCGGATTCCATGTACACCGTGCTGTCCGATATGGCTGCGCTCCGCGAGGAAATCGCCCGACTGCATGCCGAAATCGCCGACCTCAAGGCGCAAAATGGCCTCGCCCCTGCCGAAGAAGACCTGCAAGGCGACGCCGGCAACGGCGAAAAACTGATCGACGACCTCTATTTCGGCCGCGACGGTCATGTATCGTCGAAAATCCGGAAGATAGACGCCCCGCAGAACACCACCGAATATATCTACGACGACCAGGGCCGCTTGTCGGCCGTATGCACTGCCCCGGTCAACGGCACCTCCTCGGTAGCGACCTACGAATATTCAGGCAAAGTGGTCACCTATACCTACAGCATCATGTACGACAAAGACCTCTGGCCCGACAAGAAACCGGTGGTGATGACGACCGTATACGAATACGAGTGATCCCGGGACACGACACCGAAATATCGAAGTGTCAGTCCTGCTTTCTCAAATACGCAATCTATTTTCTATCTGCCTTGCTTTTGCGGTAGATTTGGTAGGAGTTGACGAAGTTCTGCCAGATAATATAAGCGGCCGGGGCAATGGAGGAGATGGGGTCGAGGAACGACTGGGCCATCCAGACGGCGAGGACGGTGTTTTTCTGCCCGAGGGACTGGCCGCCGGCGGGCGGATCGCCGAAGCGGCGCCCGAGCAGCCGGCCGGCGCCGAACTGCACAAGGCAGATGACCAAAGCAGCTGCGGCCAACTCCAGCTCGATCGACCGAGAAACGTCATGCAGGTCGATAACGAAAGCCGTCGTGCGCCCGATCGTGACGATGAGGGCCGCCAGCCACAAATAGAACGAAATCTGCCCGTGAGCGCCCACCCACCCCGCGACACGGGGTACGACCAGACGGCACAGCTGCGCCGCAACGAAGGGCAGGATCAGTAGCGGAGCGATACGGGCGAAGATTTGCGCAAAGGTGCAGGCCCCCGTACCGGCGAACGAAAGCACTCCCGGCGCGACGATCGCCACCGTCATGTTGCACAGCAAGCTGTACGTGGCCACCGTAGCGACGTTGGCCCCCAACATGCCGGCGATGACCACGGCCGCCATGGCCACGGGCGTCAAGATGCAGATCATGGCCCCCTGGGCGATGGTCGTATCGAAAGGCCGCAGCGCGAAATAGGCCGCCGTGCATGCCGTTATCTGAAACAGCAACAGCCATACATGAAGCATGGAAAAGCGCATTTCGCGCAGTTTCACGCGACAAAACGTGATGAAAAGCATCGCGAAGATGAGCGCCGGGGTAATCATCCGTCCCGACAGCTCCTCCAAAACAGTCACGGGTCGGCACAGGAGTGCCCCGACGACCATGGCCAGCGGCATGGCGATGCTTTTCACGTTGCGATGGAGGTTTTCGAGCAAGTGCATGTCATAAATTATTTACCGGAACGACGACACGCGTGCCATCGGCCCGTTCTACGGTCATTTCGGGTTTGTCGCCGCGGATTTCACCGCGGATGACGGCACAAGGGTCGACTTCAGAGACGTCGAGCGTGCCGATGCGTACGATCCTGTCACCCGGCGAAACGATGTCGGCGAGTGCCTCGTCCCACACCTGCCCCACGACCAGACGCCCGCCGGCAATGGCTACCGAGACATTGCGCACTGCGACGTCGTCCGGATCGGGCTGCACGGCATGAGGCAGCAACCAGAAGCGGCGCCCGGGATAGTCGATGACGACTTCGCCCCGGCGCAAAAGCCCGCAACCGAGCTTGTGGGTATCCCCATAGGTCTCTTCGAGCGGAATGTCCGTCAGTACCCTGCCGGCAATGTCGATCTGGGGAATCGTGCCCCGCACGGCTTCGCGCACGGACGAACGGTTCGTCCAGCCCATGCGGCCCGGATGGCCTGAAGTGCGGCGCACCCCTCGAAGCATCCCTCGGTCGAGCAGCTCCAGACACTCGAGATAGCGGCAGCTGAACACATTCGCAGCGCCGGAATCGAACAAAGCATAGAACTCCATGCGCCGCCGGCCGTCGCCGACCCGGAAAGCGACGAACGGCCGCCCTTTCTCGCGGTACAACCGCACGGCCCGCTTGCGATCGAGGTCACCGAACTGCCGGTAATCGCCCGCCAGTGAAATGACTGAATCGGCCGCGGGAAAACGCACGACGAAGCGCTGCAACAGATCGCTGCCCACGATGCCGTCGACACCCAGACACCACACATAGGAACTGTCGGGCAGGACATCGGCCAGGCAGTTCTCGAACGTAGCATTCCCCATAGTGAGCGCGGGAATACGCGTCGTGGCGATCCGTTCGCGGTAGCCCTCGAAATCGCCGGTCAGGCTCCGACCTTCGGACGCAAGGCCCGACTCACGGCACAATCGCTCGCTGACAGTCGTTCGCGAAGCTCCCGTATCGAACACGAACCGTCGCGGCCCTGCAGGAGTTTCGACCGTCACGACATATTTGCCCTGCACGATCCGGCAAGGCAGATCGAAGCGCTCGGCTGGTTGCCGGGCCGCGAGGCTCTGCCCCGCAATCACCGCGCAGAGAAGCAGCAGCGACCGTCGCATGGGCGGTTTATGCGAGCAACTCTTTGACCTTGGCCGAGATATCCTTACCGTCGGCACGACCGGCCAGCCGCTTGGAGGCGACGCCCATCACCTTGCCTATATCCTTCATGGAGGAGGCGCCGACTTCGGCGATGACGGCCTCGACTTCGGCGGTCAGCTCCTCGGGCGACAGCTGTTTGGGCAAAAATTCCTGGAAGACGGCGACCTGCGCCAGCTCCTCCTCGGCCAGGTCGGGACGGTTCTGCTCGGTGAATATGGCGGCCGAATCGGTGCCTTGCTTGGCGAGTTTCGACAGGATTTTCAGCACGTCGGCATCGGGCAGTTCGGTGATCCCCGGCCCGGCAGTTTTGGCCTCGATGATGTACTTCTTGGCATTGCGCAAGGCGGCAAGACGCACGGCATCCTTGGCCTTCATGGCATCCATGATGCCCTTGGAAATCTGTTGTTCGAGCGACATAGAAATAGGATTTACAGCGTCAAAGGTAACACTTTATTCGATACGGTGTTTATTTTTCCGTCCCACGGAAAGCAGCGCCAGCCCCGCAACGACGAAAAGAGCATTGTAGACCAGCAGTTCGAAGCCGATGTGATACCCCCACCGCACAGCCGCGAAATGCTGCAGCAACGCGCTGCACACAGGCCCGCAAAGCGCTGCGAGCGGCACCCAACGGTCGCGGGGGCACCGGCGTGTGAATATGCCGAAAAGGAACAGCCCCAGGATCGGGCCGTAGGTGTAACTGACGATGCGGAAAAAGAGGTTGATAGCGTTGTCGTCAGCCAGATATCCTACCCCCAGGATGACGGCGGTCATGCAGAGGGCCATGGCAGCATGCACGCAGCGCCGCACGCGGGTGAGGCGCCGCTCGTCGTAGCACCGGGGGCCGTCGAGCAGATCGACCGTAAACGAGGTGGTGAGCGCGGTCATGGCCGACCCGGCGGCGGAATAGGTGCTGGAGATCAACCCCAGCACGAACACCGCGCCGACCATGAGCGGCAGTCCCCCGTCGACGGCCACCAGCGAAAAGAGCTGGTCGCTTTTGGCGGGCAGCGTCAGGCCGCAGCGGTCGACATATAAATAGAGGAGTACGCCCAGCACGAGGAACAGCAGGATGACGACGATCTGACAAATGGCCGTCAGGACGATGTTGCGCTGTGCGTCGCGCGGCGTGCGGCACGAGAGGTTGCATTGCATCATGTCCTGATCGAGACCCGTCATGGCGACCAGCACCACGATCCCGGCGACGAACATTTTCCAAAAATAACGATCCGAAGCGGGATCGTCGAAGAAAAAGACCCGCGACATGGGCGATGCGGCGACTTCGCGCACGACATCGCTGCCGGAAAAATGCAACGCCCGGGCCACGAACACGATCGTCAGCACGAGACTGCCGACCAAACAGAGCGTCTTGAGCGTATCGGTCCAGATCAACGACCGCACGCCGCCCCGCTGCGTATAGCACCAGACGAGCGCCACGGTGATCGCCGCATTGAGCCAGAACGGCAGCCCGTAGGGATCGAAGACGAGCAGCTGCATCGCGGCGCATACGACATAGACGCGCAAGGCGGCACCCAACATCTTGGAAACGAAAAAGAACCACGCTCCGGCGCGATGCGAGACGATGCCGAACCGTTCGTCGAGATACTGATAGAGCGAAACTACCTTCAAGCGGTAGAACATCGGCACAAGGCCGAAAGCGACGACGAACTGCCCGACGGTGAATCCGGCAACCATCTGCAGGTAGGAAAACGAATCGGCGGCGACCGACCCCGGCACCGAAATGAACGTGACGCCCGACATGGCGGCGCCGATCATAGCCAGCGCCGCCATATACCACGGAGTGCGCCGGTTGCCGGTGAAGAAGCCGGCATTGTCGGCCCGCCGCCCGGAGACCCACGCCACGGCGAACAGTACGACGATATAACCCAAAACAGTGGAAATAACGACAACAGGAGGCATAAGGAACAATTATTCGCGACCGAAATATCTTCCGACACCGGATCGAAACGCCCCGCGCCGGGTTGGCGAAGGTACGAAAAACCGAGCGCAGAAGCAAACGATAACCGAAGCATCTTGCGCATTTCTCCCCCACTGCCGCCCCGGATTGGTAAAAAAAGCGCGAAAATTAGTTGGAAAGTATCGACCTATTATTTACTTTTGCTTGCCGAATTGATGTTCGGCCAACCGAAGCAGAAATCTTTCAAACCATAGTTGATATGGCAAAAACACTTAAAATCAGAGACCTTACGCTGCGCGACGGACAGCAGTCATCGTTCGCTACGCGCATGACCCAAGAGCAGATCGACCGTTGTCTGCCCTACTACAAGGATGCCAATTTCTACGCCATGGAAGTCTGGGGCGGCGCCGTGCCCGACTCGGTGATGCGCTACCTGGGTGAAAATCCCTGGACCCGCCTCGAAACCATTCATAAGGCCGTGGGCGACGTGTCGAAGCTGACGGCCCTTTCGCGCGGCCGCAACCTGTTCGGCTACTCGCCCTATACCGACGAAATCATCGACGGATTCTGCCGCAACGCCATCGAGAGCGGTCTGGGCATCATGCGTATCTTCGATGCGCTGAACGACGTGGACAACGTGAAGTCGACGATCAAATACGTGAAGCAGTACGGCGGCATCGCCGACTG